>VGDJ01000054.1 GCA_016869775.1 Alphaproteobacteria bacterium | reverse complement strand
CTGGCATTGTGTTCGCCATATATTGGCATTTTTACGCCCGCAATAATTTCACCATTTTTAAAATATACATCAAAACTGATTCCATCGATACTTACGACAATATTTTTGGCGACAATATCGGCAGGCTTTTTAATTGAATAAGTTATTAAATTTTTGTAACTAGAAATTAATTTATTGTATAACTTCTCAACTTCAGGGCTGTCAATGCACAAAACGCACAAACCTTGAGCAGGGATTTGTGTAATATATTTCTCAAAACAAGATTTTTGCTTCTCGAAATCGCCACCATATCCAGCAAACTCCAAATGCTCTGGCTCAATATTAGTTACTGCGCCAATAAAACTTGGCAAAGTTATAAAACTCGCATCTGACTCATCTGATTCAGCCACTAAATATTTACCTTTACCGATTTTTGAGTTGCTTTGAAAATGATGAATTATTCCGCCGTTAATTACAGTAGGATCAAAATTATTTGACTCAAGCATCATTGCCACCATGCCGGTAGTGCTGGTTTTGCCATGCGTTCCGGCGATGGTAATTCCTTTGTAATCTTGCATAATAATTGCCAATAATTGCGCACGAGTAATGATTGGAATATGCAATTCTTGAGCTTTTAATATTTCTGGATTATTGGTTTTGATGATAGATGTTTGAACTAACAAAGACACGCTGTCATCAATATTTTTTTCATCGTGACCTACAAAATATTGCACACCAACTTCTTTTAATTTGGGGGTTAAATAATTTTCTTTTAAATCTGAGCCCTGAACTGAAACATTCCATTTGCGAAGAATAAATGCCAAAGCACTCATTCCAATACCACCCAAACCAACAAAGTGAACTTTTTGTTGTTTTTTTATATCACTAATATTCATGAAAATTTGAAAATTTACGCAAAAATAATCGCCAGCTAAAATCATTTTGCATTATTGAAAACACTCGTTCAAACTAGAAAAAAAAATTTATTTGTAAAATTAAAATTGATTTTCTTAAAAGTTTCTGTGCATTAATGGCTAAAATTTCATCTCAAAATATCAACAATATTTTTACTACTTGGCAAAATCTAAACCCACATCCACAAACCGAATTAAATTTCAGCAATAATTATACACTTCTGGTAGCGGTGGTTTTGTCAGCCCAAAGCACTGATATTGGGGTTAATAGGGCTACAAAAAAATTATTCAAAATTGCCGATACCCCTGAAAAAATGCTCATTTTGGGTGAAAATAAATTAAAAAAACACATCGCCACAATTGGTTTATTCAATAATAAAGCTAAAAATATCATCAAACTATCTCAACAATTAATAGAATTTCATAATTCACAAGTACCTAATAATTTTGATGCCCTAAAAAACTTGGCCGGAGTAGGTCAAAAAACCGCTAACGTGGTTCTAAATTGTGCTTTTGGCGCTCTAACAATTGCGGTTGACACCCATGTTTTTAGAGTAGCAAATCGTATTGGATTGGTGTCAGAAAAAACTCCCGAAAAAACCGAATTAGCATTATTAAAAACTATTCCAAAAAAATTTTTACAACATGCTCATCATTGGCTAATTTTACACGGAAGATATGTTTGCAAGGCTCGCAAACCAGATTGCGCAAAATGTTCTATTCAAAAATTTTGTGGCAAAATTATGCAAGACAAAAACTAAAACGGTTGTTATCAATTAATTTAATCAATACTTAAATCGCGATTTTGAGTTAAAAACTTCGAAGCAACAAAACTTGGTTAAAAAATTTATAAAATTAAATCCTCGATGTTTAAACTTAATTTTTCAACTCCCATCCAGCTGTTGATTTCGATGGTTCCAATTGCAGAAATTGGTTGAGAATTTTTTAGTTCTAGCAAAATCGGAGTTAGCTTTGATTGTTTCGCACGAAATAACACAGCTTGAATTTGATTAGCAAAACCAAGGGTATTTTTGGATGTTAAAAGTAGACTTAAATGCTCTTGGTCTTTGCCCACAAAATTTGCCCGAATTTTATACAAATTTCGAAGCATAAATCGCGGACGCGGATTGCCAACCCCAAAGGGCTCAAGATTGGCAAGCTCTTTGATTAAATCAATCTTTAGTTGCTCTAAATCAAGGGCCAAATCATATTCATAAAGGTTTTCTTGCAAGATTTTATCAATTTTTGTAGCAAGATTTTTACAAAAAAAATGATGTAAATCTTTTATTTTTGCTGATTCAATGCTAAAACCTCCCGCCATTGCATGGCCCCCGCCTTCAAGCAAGAGGCCTTCAAGCCGAGCTTTCAAAATTTCTTTTCCAAAATCGATGCCAGTGATCGATCGGCACGATCCTTTGGCTTTAGAAGTTTTTTTGTCAATCGTTAAGACGGCAACCGGTTTGTTATAAACTTCTTTAAGCCTTGAAGCCATGATGCCAATGATTCCTTGGTGCCAATTATCAGAAACCGCAAAAATTATTGCATCATTTTTACTAAAATTATTCTTAGCATTTTCTAAATTTTCAATTGCTTGAGTCAGAGCTTGTGCCTCAAGGTTTTTGCGCTCTTGATTATGCAAATCAAGTTTTTGAGCAATCTCAAAAACCTCTAATTCATCGTCACTTGATAAAATCTTGGCACCTAAAGATGAGTTTCCGACTCGGCCACCGGCATTAATTCTGGGACCAATAACAAAACCTAAAGTATAAGAATTAGGTGAATTTGATAAATTAGCATTATCGCAAATGGCGCGTAACCCGACATTTTTGCGCTGTTGCAAAACCTTAAGGCCCGTTGCCACAAAAGCCCGATTTAAACCTGTCAAAGGCATTACATCGCAAACCGTTCCCAGAGCCACCAAATCCATCATTTCTAATAAATTTGGTTCACTAAAATTTATAAAAAAATTTTCTTCGCGCAAAGTTTTATTGATGGCTACAATGAACAAAAACGCCACTCCAACGGCGCATAAATTTTTATGTGGAAATTTTTCATTGAGCAAATTCGGATTAATAATCGCAATCGCTTCAGGCTTTTCTATAACTCCAAGATGATGATCGATCACAACGATTTCGAGACCCGCTTTTTTTGCGGTTTGCAGAGGCTCGAAAGCTACAGTTCCGCAATCAACCATAATTACTAAATCTGTACCATTTTTTTTAAGATTAAGCAAAGCTTGCGAATTTGGGCCATAACCCTCAAGGATTCTATCCGGGATATAGATTTCGGCTTCAATCTGAAAATTTTTTAAATATCGCACCAAAAGAGCTACCGAAGTAGCACCATCAACGTCATAATCACCAAATATCGTAATCTTTTTTTTAGTTTTAATAGCTTTAACTAACGCTTTGACGGCTACTTCCATATCCCCAAGCTCAAAAGGATTGGGCAAAATATTTTTAATTTTGGGATTTAAAAAATTATCAATTTCGTCCAAGTTAATCTGACGAATCGTGAGTAATTTAGCGATAATTTCGGAGATATTATGGCGTTGAACAATAGTCAAAACCGCTCTTTCGTCGAACGGTTTTGCTTGCCATTTTTTGTCAAGAATTGAGTTTTTTGGTTGTTGGTGAGGCATTGGTAATTTATAATCTAGGTATCTTGCAAGAAGCTTTTTAATAATTTAGCCCGCTTAGGGTGTTGCAATTTTTTTAAAGCCTTGGCCTCGATTTGACGAATTCTTTCTCGCGTTACCGAAAATTGTTTGCCAACTTCTTCGAGAGTGTGATCGGTTACCATCCCAACACCAAAGCGCATTCTCAGCACTCTTTCTTCACGAGCAGTGAGCGATGACAATATTTGCGAGATTAACTCTTTGAGTTTTGAGTGAGATGCAGCGTCAAAAGGCAGAACAGCAGTTTTGTCTTCGATAAAATCACCGATTACACTTTCTTCGTCATCGCCCGAAATAGGCGACTCAAGACTAACCGGATCTTTAGAAGTTCGTAAAACTTTACGAACTTTTTCAACCGGCATTAGCAATCTATCGGCAATCTCTTGAGCATCAGGAGTGCGACCTAATTCTTGGGTAAGTTGACGCGAAGTTTTAACAATTTTGTTGATGGTTTCAACCATGTGAATCGGGATCCGAATGGTTCTCGATTGGTCAGCAATTGCTCTGGTTATGGCTTGGCGAATCCACCAAGTGGCATAGGTAGAAAATTTATATCCTCGACGATATTCAAACTTGTCAACTGCACGCATCAAGCCAATATTACCCTCTTGGATTAGATCAAGAAACTGTAAGCCACGATTGGTATATTTTTTGGCAATCGAAACAACTAACCTTAGATTGGCTTCGATCATTTCTTTTTTGGCTTTTAATTCTTCTTCTTGACTTAAGCGAATATTGCTAATCATTTTTTTAAAATCAGCGACACTAATTCCCATGATTTTAGTAAATTTGGCAATTTTTTCGAGAAGAGTAAAGATTTGTTCTTTTCCTTCTGAAGCATATTTTTGCCACTTCTTATCTTTGTTTTCAGAAATTTTTTTGTACCACTTATTTCCCTCTTCAATACCGGCATAATTTTTTAAAAAATCAACCTTATCAATGCCAAAAGATTGGGCATATTTTAGTAATTCTATTTCGGTTGATAATAATTTTTGTTGAGCTTCATAGAGTTGATCAACTAAAGCTTTAATTAGGGCATCGTTGAAACTAACTTCATTTGAAAGCACTTCAAAATCGGCTTTGAGCTTGTTAATTTCTTTGTCATTTTTGATTTGCTCTGGCGTTTTATCTTCAGATTTATCGATAATTTTTTGACAAATTGTGGCAATTTTTTGGAACAATTCGAGCATTTTTGGCATCAAGATTCGCTCCATCGATACAAAAGAAACAGCGCTTTCATCAATCTCTTCGAGCTCTTCATCTTCAAATAAAGAATCTTCATTAATTTCGACCGAATCAACTTGCTCTTCAATAATCGAGGTAACATCTTCGACATTATTTTCGCCAGCCAAAGCTTGTTGATCATTGCTTTTGATCATTTCTTCAAGCTCAGAATTATAGGTTTCGTCGATACGAATTATATCGCGCAAAAGAATCGTTCCGTTCGATAAACCATTATACCACTCAATAAAGTGGCGCATAATTAGTGGACTTTGATATAAAAAATTAACGGTTTTACTGCGACCTTCTTCAATTCTCATGGCAATTGAGACCTCGTCATCTCTGGTGAGAAGCTTGACGGTACTCATTGATTTTAAATAGGTCTTAACCGAATCTTCACTTCTTTTTTGACTTTTTTCATCATCTTTTGAAGCTAAACCCTCCTCAATTAAACGCTCAAGATCTTCTTCTTTTTCAACAATTTGAATTTTAAACTCACTAAGAATATCAACGATTCTATCGAGTTTTTTGGCATCAAGTTCAGTTTCAATATTTTCGCCAATTTGTTCATGAGTTAGAAAGCCCTGAGTTTTACCAAGCGCAATAAGTTTTTTGAGTTTATTTGCAATTTCGCTAGAAATTTTTTTGCTATCTTGATCGGCTTTGTTGATTGAATATTTGACATTCTTAATTAACTGAAATTTTTCAACCAAACGATTGGATTTGCTATTAAAAGATGATCTTTTGTTTTCTTTTTTAAAATCTTTAATGATGTCTTTCTTGGCTTTGATTAGGTCTTTTTTTGATTTTTCAATACTTTGTTTAACCGCTTTGATAATTTTTGAATTTTGTTTTTGTATATTTTGTTTTGGATTTTTAGAAGTTTTTTGCCCCTTATCGATATTTTTCTCAACTTTTTGTATAACTTTTTTTTGGATTTTTTTGGTTTTATTTAAGTTTTTTTTGTTAATAAGTTTGGGTTTTTTTGTAACCACTTTTTTATCAATCTTTGATGAAGATTTTTTGAAGGGTTTTGTTTTATCTTTGTTAATTATTTTACTAACAATTTTTGAGGGTAAAGTTTTCTTAGAGCTTGATTTAGGTGCTTTTTTAAGGGATTTAGAGTTTTTTGTTTTTATTGACTTAGTCAAAGGTTTATTGACTAATTTAATATTTGATTTTGAGGCTTTTTTAACAAGTTTTTCAACTTTTTTTGGCGCTTTTAGTGGTTTTTTGAGATTAGTTTTAGGTTTGATATTTTTGTTAATAATTTTTTTAGTCATCGCCTTCTTAATATTTTTTTTCTTCAGAACCATAAATAATAATTTTAAAGGTTATTTACACAAAATTTGATCAAAACTAAAGACTATAAAATTTTGGAAATTAAATAATATCTTTCTCAAGCTCAATAATCTTGGCATGAATAGTGTTTTTGTAGTCAAAAATTTCGGTAATTTTTTGAGTTGAAATTGTGGTTTGATGAGTTTCTATGTCATCAATGGCATTCAAATTTTCGAGATATTGCCTCTCAACATTGGAAAATAAATCCTTTAGAAGTAGAAGGCGAAATTTTTTATGAAGATTACTATCATTTGAATTTTGGCGCGCCACAATATTTTTAATCTCGCTATTGTAAAGCCTGAAATCTGATTTATCAAGCTCTTCGACGATATTTTGACAATTTTCATCTACCAAATTAAGGATAAATTCTTTTAACTCGGTCATTTTTTCATCTTCAAACTGCATCTCTCTAAGGTTAAAATCATTATCACGATAATTTACTAATTGCGGAAATTTTATCAAAAACGCCATTATAATTATTGAATTTTTATTGAATTTTTGAAGATTTTTTTGATTAATAATAACCTTTGAAACCGCTATTTTACTTGATTTATTGGCAATTGTTCTCCCGATAGAAAACAACCAATCTTTAACAAATTGCATAAAATATTTTTTGCTCGCCGAATCATTAATTAAATTAATTTTCTTATTTAACTCCAAATCAAGTCGCGCTTTTTCTTCGGCTGATAATTTCAAATAATTTTTTATACCCAAATCATTAACGGTAAAATCAATTATGGCCTGCGACATTGGTATCGAAGCGTCTAAAGCTTTTTGAAATTCACTCACGCCATATTTTTTTACAAAATCATCGGGGTCCATTTGGTTGGGCAAAAAACAAAATAGAATATTTTTTTGCGAATTAATAAGGGGCAGAGCAATTTCACAAACCCTTTTCATAGCTTTATAACCGGCATTATCTCCATCTAAACAAATAACAATTTTATCGGTGATGGCAAAAAGTTGCTTCAAATGCTCTTCGCCAATAGCAGTACCAAGACCGGCAACAACATTTTCAAAACCATTTACCGCCAAAGAAATGGTATCCATATAACCTTCAACCATGATAGCAAAACCCTTATCAAATATTGATTTGCGGGCATTAAAAAAATTATAGAGAGTAAGATTTTTTTTAAAAATATCAGTTTCAGCGGAATTCAAATATTTTGGCATATCATCGCCCAAAGATCTGCCTCCAAAAGCAATGGGGCGATTTTTTTTATCGGTAATTGCAAAAGTTATGCGATTGCGAAATTTATCATAAAGCTTACCTTTGTCATTTTTACCAATCACCCCGCAAGATCCAATTTCATTATCATTAAAGCCCAAGCCTTTGAGGTAATTGGTTAGAGCTTCATAAGAATTTGGAGCATATCCTAAATGAAATCTTTTGGCTATTATTGAATTAAATCCTCTTTTTTTTAAGTAATCTCTGGCCTCTAAAACATTTTGTTGATGAAGATTTTTGGCAAAAAATTCATTTATTTTGGCAATAATTTCAAAATCTCTCGCAACGTAATTGTTTTCAGCTTTGCTATTTTCGACGATTGGCACTTCAATTCCAAAATCTTGTGCAATCTTGAAAATCGTGTCTTTAAACTCAAGCCTCTCGGTCTCCATCACAAAAGTTATTATATCGCCATGAGCCTGACATCCAAAACAATGATAAAAACCTTTTTGATCATTAACGGTAAAAGATGGAGTTTTTTCGTTATGAAATGGACATAAACCCAGATAATCTTTACCTCTTTTTTTTAGTCGAACCTTCTTGCCAACTATTTCGGAGACCAATATTGAAGAGCGCAATTTTTCTGGAAAATCTTTAGCAAAATTCATGAAAACTTATTATTGTTTACTACAAGATATGCCACATTAAGTCGAACAAGGTCATGCAAACCCCGAAAGACAGCGGTATAAGCAAATTGTCGTCGATGTGAAATAGATCAGGATAGGCCTCTAAGTAGGTAACAAACATTGCCACGAAAAAGGC
>VGDJ01000053.1 GCA_016869775.1 Alphaproteobacteria bacterium | reverse complement strand
ACATAACAAACCATCGTGAGTTTTTTGGTAATAATTTTTTTGTTGATAACTCTGTTTTAGACCCTCGACCAGATTCCGAGACTTTAGTTGAAATGCTTCTGTATAAATATCAAAATCGTCAAGATGGCCTCAAAATTTGTGATGTCGCGGTAGGATCGGGTTGTTTAATAATATCATTATTAAAATTATATAAAAATTGGTTGGGAGTGGCCTCAGATATATCTGAATCTGCTCTTAAAATTGCTCAAAAAAATGCTCAAATCAACGATGTCGATTCGCGAATTTCTTTTATTAAATCTGATATTTTTTTAAACTTCCAAAAAGATTTTTTATTTGATATTATTATATCCAACCCTCCATATATTCCATCGAGTGAAATTGAAAATTTGCAAGATGAGGTTAAAATTTATGAGCCAAGAATTGCTTTGGATGGCGGATTTGATGGTTTAGAATTTTATCGTAAAATTGCCGATAATTGTGCGCAATTCTTGAAAATATATGGCAGTATTTTTCTTGAGATAGGTTGTAATCAGCATAATGAAGTCATTGAAATATTTGAGTCTCGAGGTCTTAAATTTCTCGATTCGAGAAAAGATTTAAATGGTATCATTCGCGTTCTTGAATTTGTTAAACAAATATGACAAAAACCAAAGTTTTTAAAAAAATTACCGATGTCCGTGATTTCGTCGATTCTTGCAAAACTCGTAATCAAAAAATTGGATTTGTGCCAACAATGGGAGCCTTGCATGACGGTCACTTATCATTGATTAGCGAAGCACAAAAGGTCTCAGATATTGTTATTGTCAGTATTTTTGTTAACAAGGCGCAATTTAATGATTTAGGTGATTATCAAAAATATCCTCGCCATTTCGATAACGATATTAATAAGCTTGAAAACATTGCTGTAAACGCCATTTTTATTCCCCATGAGGATGAAATTTATCCAGCTGATTGTTCGTTTAAAATTATCCCCGTTAGCTTTATTGATTGCTTGTGCGCTAAGAGTAGAGTAGGGCATTTTGATGGCGTTGCTTTGGTGGTTACAAAACTTTTTAATATTGTTCGGCCCCATCAGGCTTTTTTTGGGGAAAAAGATTTTCAACAATTGTTGATTATAAAAAAATTGGTTGTCGATTTGAATTTTGATATAAAAATATTCGGCTTGCCAACATATCGAGAAGTGAGTGGCTTAGCGATGTCGTCGCGGAATCAAAGGCTTAGTTTAGAAGGTCTAAAAAAGGCTTCGATGATTTATAAAACTCTTAATGAGATTAAATCTGATCCCGATTCAATCGATTTTCAAAAAACTCAATTAATTAAAAATGGTTTTGAAATCGATTATCTTGAAATCCGTAATGAACACAATCTTGAATTGGATAATGACGCAAAATCTTCAAATTCTTACAGGATATTTATTGCGGTTTATCTTGAGGGAATTAGGCTGATCGACAATCTCAAATTATAACAAATCTCCTCACAAAT
Source organism: Alphaproteobacteria bacterium (assembly GCA_016869775.1). GTDB lineage: Bacteria > Pseudomonadota > Alphaproteobacteria > Rickettsiales > UBA1997 > CAILUF01. Next base: position 6,719 of record VGDJ01000053.1, on the reverse strand, counting down.
ATGGTTTATATTATCATCAGCAACATTGGTTTAGCGATTATGATGATCTATATTTATTTTCGTTATACTCATTTTAGAATTAATTCGGCCAAGGAAATTAAAGAGCTTAGAGCAAAAAGTGATTCGCAAAGTGTTGAGCTTAGAAATTTTGATGCCAAGCTTTTGAGTTCGATCAAGAGTTATCAAGATAGGGTAGAGGCTTTATTAATTGAAATCGGCAAAGTCCGTCAAGAAAAAGAAAAAGAAATTGAATTGCGTTCAGAAATTGAAAAGAAATTCGAAATTCTTAATCAAAAAAATAGTGATTATGAAGTTGTTCATAATGAAATTACCAACGCCATCATGAACATTGTCAACGATACTCACGAAACTGCTAAAAATCTCGGTAAAGATCTCTACGACAAAATTACCACAAACTACAAAAAAGAGTCGCTAGAAAATCAAAAATTAATGGCAAAAATTAACCAAAATGTCTCCGAATTTGTTGCTAAATTTAATTCATCGCAACTAAGTTCTATTCAACCATATGCCCCAAAAAAGAAGGATGAGGTCGATTTTGCCGAACTTTTTTTGACCACGCAAAGCGAAGTGGCAAAAAATGCCGTTATTGACGCTCTAGATTTAATTAAAAATAAAGGTTTGGTTCTTGGAAAAGAGTTTTTTACTTCTCAAAGTTTTGATGAATCTAAATCAAAATTTTTACTCTCAGAAATTGCTGTAGTTAAAAATCAAACTCTTTATTTGCTTGATTTTAAAGCGACTAACCACATTTTTGAATATTATGCTAATAAATCTAAAGACGATAAATCTGCTGATGAAAATTTTGCTAACAAATTCAAAAGATATTTGGTTTTGTTATCCAACAACAAGTATTACGAGATTATAAATAGCCTATTAGAATCTTTAGGTTTAAATTATAAGTCGCACAAAATTTCAATTATTGTGCCGTCGCGAAGCGAATTAAGGCTTCTAAAAGAGTTGCAGTTTTTTGATAAAGCGCAACAACTTGGTATTGATGTTAAAAATATCGATGAAATTGAAAAAATCTTATAACTCCCCAAATGTCAGAAAATATTCTACCCAAAATTGCGCAAAAACAGCCCTATAAAATTGATGTCGAAGCCGGCAAAAAATATTCATGGTGTTCATGTGGTTTATCGAAAATCCAACCTTTCTGCGATGGCGCCCACAAAGCATATAAAAACGCCGATGGTTCCAGCATTATGAAGTCGGTATCTTATATTGCTGACGAAAATAAAACCCTCTATTTTTGCGGTTGCAAACACAGTAAAAACGGCATGTTCTGCGATGGTTCGCATTCATCTTTAAAAAATGACTAAGTTGTTTTCAAGTGCTCTTCTAAAAAAACCATCTGAGCGCAATTCTACCAAAAAAAACGCGTCCAAAAAACTCGAAATGCGCAAATTGCTCAGATTGGTCCCATATTTTGCGCCCTACAAAAGAGAGGTGTTTTTTGCTTTACTGGCTTTGATGATTACGGCCTTGATGGTGTTGTTTTTTGGTAAAGCAATAAAATATTTAATCGATTTTGGTTTTGCCAAAAATAGTCAATTTTCACTTAATCTGGCGTTATTGATATTTGTTGTGGCGGTAGGAATTATGGCCGTCGCCGGCTATTATCGGTCATTTTTAATCAATACCGCCTCTGAAAAAGTTATCGCCGATCTCAGAAAGCGAGTCTATGACCATGTTATTAGAGTTTCGGCAGAATTTTTTGAGATCACCAAAGCTGGAGATGTAGTCTCGCGCTTGACTCTTGACACCAACATACTCTATTTGGCGCTCAGCAATACCATTTCTTTTTTACTGAGAAATTTAATTTTGTTTTTTGGCGGTTTGTGTTTTTTGTTTTTTACCAGCCCAAAGCTGAGCTTAATCTCGCTATTGCTAATAATTATCGCCATCATGCCCATTTTTATACTCGGTCGCCTTGTTAAAAATCTTACTCATCAATCTCAAAACTCTCTATCACTGGTTTCATCGCATATTGAAGAGTCTATTAATGGTATAAAAACCATTCAATCTTATTTGTGCGAAGATAAAGAGGTAAAAAATTTTAATAATTTCGTCGATGGCTCACTAAAGTTTGTTATTGAAAAAACGCGCATAAAATCCTTGATGGTTGCAATGGTTATAAGTCTTGCCTTCGGCTCAATCGCAATAATAATTTTAATTGGTGGACACGATGTTTTGAGTCGTAAAATGACTTCCGGCGAGTTGTCATCTTTTTTATTTTATTCGATTATTTCTGCGACATCGTTGGTGGCTTTGAGCCAAATTGCGGGTCAATTGCAAAGCGCCAGCGCTTCGGTTGAAAGAATTTTTGAACTTCTCGAAATATCGTCGCCCGTCAAACAAAGTCTGAATTGCCAACAATTTATCGAAAGCAAAAACATCACTATAAATTTCAATAATGTTTCGTTTGCTTATCCAAGTCGCAAAGATTTAAAAATTTTGCATAATTTTAATCTTAGCATCAAAAATGGACAAAGAATTGCCATTGTTGGCTCGAGTGGATCGGGCAAAAGTACAATTTTGCAATTATTATTGCGTTTTTATGATGTTGATGACGGCTCAATAACTCTTAATTCTCAAGATATACGCAGTTTGTCATTTGATGATTTGCGCAAAAATTTTGCTTATATTTCGCAAGATTGTTTTATCTTTTCTGGCTCAGTTCTTGAGAATATTGCTTATGCCAACAAATCAATAACTAATCAACAAATTGAAAAAATAATTGAACAAAATTCGGCTCTGCATTTTATCAAAAATTTACCCGATGGTTTAAATAGTTTTGTTGGCGAAAAAGGCATAAAATTATCGGGTGGCGAGAGGCAGAGAATTGCTATTGCGCGCGCTATTATCAAGGATTCGCCGATTTTATTGCTTGATGAAGCAACTTCTGCTCTCGACAATCAAAATGAGAAATATATCAATCAGGCTATCGTAGAATTTGGCAAAGATAAAACCGTTATAATTATAGCTCATAAGCTCTCATCAATTATTAATGCCGATACCATAATTTTTTTGAAAGATGGGGAAATCGCCGAATCTGGATCGCATCATGATTTAATTGGGCTTAAGGGTCTTTATCAAAAAATGTATGAGGCCGAGATCCGTGAAGAACAGCAAATTTTAAGTGCAGAAAATTTATAAATTCTGGAACTTTATAAATTAAAATTGTGATGATTTTATAGATCAAAAAGTGGTGGAGAGGGCAGGATTTGAACCTGCGAACGCTTACGCGGGCAGATTTACAGTCTGCTGCCATTGACCACTCGGCCACCTCTCCTTCGATAAATTTGAAGTTTCAAAGTTTCGTTAAAAACTTTAGTTTTAGATAAACAAAATATTTAAAATAATTTTAAAACCTGAACTTTTTGACCCCTTTTTTGGAGCGGGTGAAGGGAATCGAACCCTCACGGCCAGCTTGGAAGGCTGGAACTCTACCATTGAGCTACACCCGCGAATCAAAACAACAAACAGCAATTTACAAATCAAATTCTTGAGTTTGAAAATCGCAGTTTTAGCTAGGAATTTAAAAGGATTTTAAAATGAGTCGCCATCTTAAGAAAAGCTAAATTAAAAGTAAACTTCAATTTGGATTGAGGGGCGATCGTTAAATCTTCGCCTAATTTGTTATTAGTTTTATCTTTAAATTTTTCTAAAATTTACTCTTTTATGTAAGTTAAAATTGGGGTTGTTATTATTTATTAAAAAATTTTATTGGATTATTAAATTATTTTTCTATCTTTAAATATCTTGCTAGAAAGCCACTAATCATGGCTTGAAGCAAGTTTTTTAACTAATTTATAATAAAAATATTTTTTGGCCAAGCCAAAATTTAAACTTTGCGTAAACACACCAAACCTAAATAAATTTATTAACCTTTCAAACAAAAAACTTATGAAAAAATCCTTAATGTTATTATCAATTATTGCCTCTCTCGCTAGTGCCAATGCCTATGCAAAAACCGAAGGAAATTATGCCGGTTTTAGCATTTTGCGCTCTTCGCAAGTCAGCATTGGTGACGGTAAATTTGACGACTCTTCTATCGGTTTTGGTTTAGACTATAACCATGCTTTAAATTTCAATAATTTCTTTGTAGCTCCCGGAGTTTTTGCAGAGAAAATTGGCACCAAAGCAAAAGATTCTGACGGCGATAATGTTTCTCTTGATTATCGTTATGGAGCCAAAGTAAATATTGGCTATGATGTAGTTGATAATTTTGCTGTCTATTTCACCAACGGCTTGGTAGCGACAGCTGGAAAAGTTGATTGGAAAAGTATTGGTGCAAAAAAATCTAGCACTGAACTTGATTATTTTTACGGAGCTGGCTTTACCTTCAAAGTCAATAAAGACATTGCGGTTAACCTAGAATATAACGCTCAAAAAAGTAATTTTAGTACTCCGTATGATAATCTTGAAAAAGCTGAGGCTAAACTTAGTATGTTTAAACTCGGTGTTTCTTATAATTTCTAACACTTTTTTCCAAATGTTGGGGTCGGCTCAAACTTAAAAATTTGAGCTGGCTCCAACAAAGTTTTGTATCGCAAAAAACCCTTATAATTTTAAAAGAAAAATCCAAAATCACGAATCCCCAAATTGCAAATTCAGCAAGAGTTCTATCGAAAATAAATGCGCTAAAATTCATTTCCCAAAATTCAAAACATTTTTTGAAACTTATTCAAAGTTTTTGTGTTTTAGTCAACTGCAGAGGTGGAGCTGAAATTCAAATAAGCGGTAAAATTTCTATTTGATTTTTTTAAAATTATTTCACAGTTGGCGTCAATAATTAATTTAGTTTTCACCACGAGCTTTTTTTATTTCACCACAATAAACCTTCTTATTCTTGCTGTCAGACTTTTGATGAACGAGGCTAGTGCTCAAATTATTGATCCCAATATTCAGATTCAACAACGAATCAAATAAGAAAACCAAGACAAGCAAAGGCAAAGAGATGCGGGCGAAATCGAATCTGTTCGCAAAAAAGCAATCGAGCCTAAAATTTTAGCGCAAACTAAAGAGTTTATTGATGATGGTCGGTGTCTTAGAGTTGATAAGTTTAAAATTTTTGGGAATAAAAACCAAATTGGAACTTTCTCCATTTAAATTGCCTTTACGCTCAGGTGCTATTGCTTGCGATGACAACACTTTTGAAGCTTTGCTTGGAATCTTTAATGACAGCTTACCAGATGGTTGGGGCAGACTTCTTCTTGATCAAAAATTAACCAAAGTTGGTATTAATCCGCATACAATGACTTCTCTTGATCGTCTATGCTGTACTGGAAGTAATGGCATGGGTGCATTGATGTATGAGCCAGAAATTTCTAATTCTGAGGCTCGCACGCATTTGAAAGATTTGGATATAATTGCTGATGAATGTGTTCATTTCTTAGATAGCGATGACGACAAACACATTGATGATCTGCTGGTGATGAATGGTTCTTGTGCCGGTGCTAGGCCAAAGATCTTGGTTAGCATTTCTTCAGATAAGAAGTTAGAGGTTACGCAAAGCAATCCTAAAACCTCGCACGATAACTGGATAATTAAATTTCGCTCCTCATCTGATCAAAAAGATATTGGATGCATTGAATATGCTTATCACCTAATGGCACAAGAAGCTGGTTTAGATGTTCCAAAAGCCAAACTCTTTAAATCAAAGAAATGTGACGGATTTTTTGGAGTAAAAAGATTTGATCGCCAAAAATCATCATTTGTGCACATGCGCACAATATGCGGTTTGCTATATGCTGATCATAGAGTGCCAAGCCTTGATTATGAAATTCTTTTAAAGGCGACAAGATATTTAACCAAAGATATTCAAGAGTGCGAAAAGCAATTTCGCCAAATGGTGTTTAACATCTTTTCACATAATCGTGATGACCATTCTAAAAACTTTTCTTTCTCAATGGATAAAAATGGTAAATGGACAGTTTCACCGGCTTATGATTTAACCTTTTCTTCTGGCCCTGTGGGACAACACTCAACAACAATTTTAGGTGAAGGAAAAAACCCTTCAATTTCCCACATGTTGAAACTTGCCGAGATAGTTTCAATTAAACCAAAAACTGCTCTTACAATTATTGATGAGGTGAAAACAGCGGTGTCTAGATGGAGTAAATTTGCTGATGAATCAGAAGTTGGTTCTAAATCATCAAAAAACATTGCAACAACTTTAAATAAAATTTTAACCATCAAATAATTTGAGTTGTTTCCAAAATGGAAACAAAACAGTTGATTAATTATAAAACAAAAAAAATGAGCAGAACAGAAGTTAGAAATTCGGTTAATTGGGTTTATGAATTTGGAATTGATGGTGTGAATGGTAATTCAGATAAACTTCATTATGAACTCTCAAGACTAGAAAACTGATTGTTGAGCAATTGCCTTTTACGGATGCCAAAATTGCTGAGGATTGCGGTCAAATTGGAAGATCTTCAAACTGACGTTGATGAGTGGCTCAGAAAATATAATCACGAAAGACCGCATTCTGGAAAATATTGTTACGGCAAAAAGCCTTATCAAACCTTCCTTGAAATCAAACATATCGCCAATGAAAAAACTATTGGTTAAAAAACTATTGGTGAAAATAATCTGAAAGACCCGATTTTTGTAAATTATTTATTTAAATTTTGGAGTTTATAAAATTCCAGATTGACTGCTCTAATTGGGGCTTGTAGCATCAGTCAAATGAT
>VGDJ01000052.1 GCA_016869775.1 Alphaproteobacteria bacterium | reverse complement strand
TAGCCATCGCGCCGAACATTGGGTTGTTGTGCGCGGAACCGCATCAATTACGCGTGAAGACAAATATTTTGAACTTAAAGAAAATGAATCAACTTTTATTCCCCTTGGACACAAACATCGTCTTGAAAATAAAACTAGCGACGTTCTTGAAATCATAGAAATACAAAGCGGAAAGTACCTAGAAGAAGATGATATTGAGAGATTTAACGATAATTACGGCAGAAAAAACAACAATTAAATGATACTTTTTAAAATATTTTTTACCAACGAACTTAATTTAATTTTAAAATCAAAAGGGCGTGTCTTGGCTAACATTTTGTATTTTTTAATTATATTGTCGATTTTTCAAATTTTAACCCAAAATTTTGACCACAATATACAACCAAGCTTGTTTATCATTATTAGTATAATTGCACTTTTATGTTCAATCATAACGCTTAATCATGATTTTTTAGAAAAAGATTTTCGCGATGGAACTCTGGAGCAAATTATAATTCATTGCCAGAATTTAGAAATTTTTGTGTTAGCTAAATGTTTGGCCAATTGGCTCATTTCATGCTCTTTTATTATCTTCATTGCCAGCGTTTTTTCGCAAATAATTGAGGCAAATATTTTAAATTTCTGGCATATTTTTATCGCACTAAACTTATCAAGTTTATCGCTATTTTTTTTGTTTGCTTTATGCGGGAGTTTATCAATGGTTGGAGGATTTGCATCAATGATGTCGGTTGTCGCCCTTCCAATTGCTATGCCGATATTAATTATTTCAACGGCAAGCGTTTTGGATGAATTTTATATCAATATCAAAATTTTAATGGCTTTAACAACGCTAATAATATGCATATCTACCCTTGGCTGTAGCAAAATAATCAAAATTGCCAACGGTTAAATTAAAAACTAAGATTGCTGGATAAAATCAATAATAACTTGCCCAATTCCAACTGCCTCACCTTCGGCGAATTTAATTTTGCCAATTTTAACATCATGATCGGTACGAATAGCATTTTCCATCTTCATTGCCTCAATCACAACCAATTCTTGTCCAGCCTTAACTTCATCACCTTCTTTAACTTTGAAGCGAATAATTTTGCCAGTAATTGGTGAAGTTAAATTTTTAGGTTTAGCATTTTTCTGAATTTTAGGCATAAATTTGGTAAGCTCAGCAATTCTTGGCGAGTGAACGCTTACAAAAGCATCAAGCCCAGAATATTGCAACAAATAATTACCAGTGTTATTATTTTCTCGAACCTTGACACCAACCATTCTGCCATTAACAGCACCACGAAATAGCTTCTCACCGTTATTCCAACTATGGTTTAGCTCGATTTCTTTATCGTCACATTCAATTTTAAGATAACCTTCAGAACGATTTAGAATATTTACTAAATATGATTTTTCATCAATAAACACTATCCAGCGCTCAGAAATTTGTTTTTGACGATTGCGCAATTGACCTGTCATAAACCCATTTCTTTCATAATTTTTTAAGAAAATTTGCATCGCGCATGAAACTAAAACTTCTTCGGCAACTGTGTCGAGGTGACTTCCTAAAAAGCCAGACGGAAACTCTTCTTTTATAAAAGCTGTTGATAGATTACCCGCCACAAAGCGCGGATTTTTCATGATAGTCTCTAAGAAACTAATATTGTGCGACACGCCATTAATTGCAAACCCTCCTAGGGCGTTTCGCATATGCTCGATTGCCTCATTTCTGTCTTTGCCATATGAGCATAATTTTGCAATCATTGCGTCGTAAAACATACTCACTTCACCACCCTCGTAAACTCCAGAATCAACTCTAATATTGGCACTGGCTTCAGGCTCGATATATAAACTGATTCTTCCAGATGATGGAAGAAAACCGCGAGCGGGGTCCTCAGCGTAAACGCGAGACTCGATTGCCCACCCATTAAGTTTTATATCGGTTTGGGAAAATGGTAATTTTTCTCCCAAGGCAATTTTTATCATTAAGGATACTATATCAAGACCCGTGACAAGCTCAGTAACTGGGTGCTCGACTTGAAGACGAGTATTCATTTCAAGAAAATAAAAATTCTTATTTTTATCCATGATATATTCGATTGTTCCGGCCGAAAAATATTTAACTTTTTGCGCTAGGGCTTTTGATTGCTCATACATTTTTTGACGGGTTTTGTCATCCAAAAATGGACTTGGAGCTTCTTCAATAACTTTTTGATTATTGCGCTGAATTGAGCACTCTCTTTCACCCAAGCAAACAATATTACCAAACTTATCAGCTAAAACTTGAATCTCAATGTGACGCGGATTTTCAATAAATTTTTCAATAAAAACTCTGTCATCAGAAAAGCTATTGCGAGCCTCATTTGAAGCCGACAAGAAAGCTTCAGACATTTCTTCTTTTTTCCAAACAATTCGCATTCCTTTGCCACCACCACCAGCCGATGCCTTGACCATAACTGGGAAGCCGATTTTTTGAGCGATTTCGACCGCTTCAACCGCGTCTTTGATAACACCCATGTGACCGGGAACGGTGCTAACATTGGCTTCAATAGCAATTTTTTTAGATTCAATTTTATCACCCATCATTTCAATTGAATAAGTCGATGGCCCAACAAAAATAACTCCAGCCTTATCAAGCTCATTCGCAAAATTTCTATTTTCGGATAAAAAACCATATCCCGGATGAACCATCGTAGCGCCGGTTTTTTTAACCGCGCTCAATATTTTTGAAACATTTAAATAACTTTGACTAGAAGGCGAAGCTCCGATATTTACAGCTTCGTCTGCCATTTGAACAAACAGCGAATTAGCATCTGCATCAGAATATACTGCAACAGTCTTGATACCCATTTTTCGGCAAGTTTTGATAATTCGGCAAGCAATTTCTCCGCGATTTGCGATTAATAATTTATGCATTTGAAAATATTATTTATTGGAATAGAATTTGACGCATCAAACTAACCACGATTTTGCAAAAAAACAAGAATTTTAATGAACCTAAACTTCAAGCCCTATCTAGACTTAATTCGTTTTAAACAACCCGTTGGTACAGCTTTATTGATTTTGCCATGCCTATTTGAATTATCTTTAATCTACAAAACTAACGCAAACATTGAATCATCAAAATTTATAAAATACCTCATTCTCTTCACTCTTGGAGGATTCTTAATGAGAAGCGCGGGTTGCATAATAAATGACTTATTCGATAAAAATTTTGACATAAAAGTTGCCCGAACCAAAAATCGCCCGCTAGCTTCGCATAAAATTTCAGTTAAAAACTCAATAATTTTTTTATTAATTTTGCTATTTTTAGCGCTATTAGTTTTGCTACAATTTAATATCGCAACAATCATCGCAGGAATTGTAGCTCTTGGTTTGGTAATTATATATCCACTTACAAAAAGATTAACAAATTTTCCGCAGGTTTTTTTAGGAATCACCTTTAATTTTGGAATTATTTTAGTAAGTTTCGCCCTAACAAATCAAATCAATGCGGAAGCAATAATTTTATATTTAGCCTGCATTTTTTGGACAATTTTTTATGACACTATTTACGGTTTTCAAGATATTGAAGACGATCTAAGGATTGGATTAAAATCGACCTCTATAACTTTTTCAAAAAATAATCCCAAAAATATTCTTTGGCGCATTTCGACTATAATTACATTACTTTTTATGATGCTTGGAACACTTGAAGAGTTTGACTTAACCTACTTTGCAATCATTATTTTTGTCGGAATTTTTATGGCCATAAAAATTCGTTATTGCAATCTACAAAATCCCAAATCTTGCCTTAAATTATTCAAACAAAATTTATATTTGGGATTGATATTTTTAATCGCAATTTTGCTCGGATGATTAAAATCGGAATTTTGGGCGGGAGCTTTAATCCAGCTCACGAAGGACATCTTCATATTAGTAAATTAGCTATCAAAAAATTGTCGCTTAGACAATTGTGGTGGGTTCCGACCGCTCAACATCCTTTTAAAAAATTTAATAATTTTCTTGATCTTGAAGAAAGGATAAAATTATGCCAAAAAATTACAAAATTATATCCAAAAATTAAGGTTAAAAAAATTGATAATTTTTACACCATTGATTTGATTAAAAAACTTCAAAAACAACATAAATTTGTTGAGTTTATTTGGATAATGGGCGCCGATAATTTACCAACTTTCCACAAGTGGCGCAAGTTTCAAGAGCTAATTAACTGTGTTCAATTTGCAATTTTTACTCGACAAAATTTCATTTTAAAAAATACCAATTGTCCAGCACTCAAATTAGCCAAAAAAAATCACCAAAACTCAAAAAAATTTCCGAAAATTAGCTTATTTCATTCACCAAATCTTGACATCTCTTCAACTAAAATTCGCAATTCTCATGCATAATTATATCGTTGATACCCATTGCCACCTTGATTTAATTGAAGATAAAGGTCTTAATCTCGAAGAAATTCTTGAAAATTGCCACAAAAACAATGTTCAAATTTTGCAAAATATTTGTACAAAATTTAGTAATTTTGACAAAATTTTATCCTACACAACACGCCACAAAAACATATATTGTTCAATTGGCTTACACCCTTGCTATGTTAGTCCAAACGAGTTCAAAAAAGCTAACGAAATACAAAATTATTGCCAAAAATTTCCAAAAATTATTGGCATTGGCGAAACTGGTTTGGATTATTTTCATGACACGAGTCAAATTTCTTTGCAAAAACAATCTTTTGTTGAGCATATTCATGCCAGCGCTCAATCTAAATTGCCCCTAATTATTCACTCACGAAATGCTGATAAAGATATGGCAGAAATTTTGAGTTACGAACAAAAAAATCAACAATTCCCAGCCTTATTGCACTGCTTTTCAAGTTCAAAAGAATTGTGTTGGCGCGCCCTCGATCTTGGGATTTTTATTTCAATTGCAGGAATTGTAACTTTTAGAAATGCACAAGAACTTCAAGAAATTATTAAATCCATTCCCTTAGAATATTTGTTAATCGAAACTGATTCGCCTTATTTGGCGCCGATGCCTAACCGCGGGTCGATAAATCAACCCTCAAATACATTATTTGTTGCTCAAAAAATTGCGGAATTAAAACAAATTAGCCTTGAAAAATTAATAAATCACACAAGCGAGAATTTTCATCGTATATTTAACAGAGTTGCTCCCATCGAAAATTGACAACAAATTGATTCTAAATTTAGTTTTTTGACAAGAACCAGAAAAATTCGAGATCTAAAACGATTAAATTATAGAAATAATCGTTAAAATTATGATTTAAGCTTTTCTAACAATCTTTGAATTTTATCGATTTCATCGAACTTTAGTATGATTTTGCCAACACCTTTGAAGCCATTGTAAGAAATTTTGCAATCCAAACCTGATTTTTCAGCAATTTCATTCTCAAGAGCAACCAGATGTTCACTATTTATAAACTTAATTTTTGATTCAGTTCTAAACATTACCGGCACTCTTCTCGCTTTCTCTATTTTTTCTTCACGCACCAAATCTTCAACTTCGCGAACATTCAAGTTATCAGAAATTATTCTATTGGCCAATTCTTCGGGATTATCGGAATTTATAATGGCGCGCGCATGTCCCATAGAAATTTTGTTACTATCCAAAAAATCACGAACTTTCTGAGGCAACGCCAACAATCTTAATAGATTAGCAATATGACTACGACTTTTACCAACTTTCTTGGCAATCATTTCTTGTGTATAAGAAAATTTTTCAATCAATTTTTGATAACCAAGAGCTTCTTCGGTAACAGACAAATCAGATCTTTGAATATTTTCGATGATGGCAATTTCAAGAGCATTATCATCAGAAAAATTCCGAATTATAACAGGAATTTCAAATAAATTGGCTAATTTAGATGCACGAAACCTTCTTTCTCCGGCGATAATTTCATACTTTTCATTTTCTTTTTTGCGAACAATTATTGGCTGAATAACTCCATGCTCTCTTATTGATTCTGCTAATTCGGCAAGTTCGCCTTCATCAAATTTATTTCGGGGCTGATAAATTCCAGCCTCAATCTTATCAAGCGCAATTTTGACAATTGAATCATCGTTTGTGTTCGATAAAAGCGACGATTTAACCTTGTTCTCTCCCAACAAAGCCGATAAGCCTCTACCCAGTTTTTTATCATTTAATTTCATTAAAGTTGCTTTTTGTTCCATGTGAAACCCAAATTTGTTAATAATTTATTAATTTTTGCAACAACTTGGCTAAAGTGCAAGAATTTTAATCAAAATCAAAAGCTAGATTTACTCTTTTTAAAATAAAAATTATCTGGAAAATTATTTGGGCATTTTCATATGCAAATCTCTAGCTACTTCTGGGGGCATGTAATTTTCATCATGCTTAACCAACAATTCTTCAGAATAAAATTTGTATTCATTTATATCAAACTTACCTTTAGCAACAACACCCTGCTTATCTCTAAACAAATCGGGCAAAATTCCACGATAATTTATGATTAAATCATTTTGATAGTCAGTAATAATAAAAATAGTATTTAAAGCATCGATTTTTTTCACAGAGTTTTCTTTTATCATTCCCCCCACTCTTATAATTTTTTTGCTATTTTTAATTTGTGAAATTTCAGATGGGGAAAAGAAAAAAACAATGTTATTTCTAAAGTTAGTTACTATGAAAAAAATCGAGAATAATGAGATCAAAAAAATTGCCCCTATGAATAAAAATCTTTGCTTTTGGTAATTATTTTTTTTTACTAACATCAGATAATTTTTTATAGAATAGCAAATAATTTTTCAAAACAAAAATAATATAAAAAAACAATATTATAAAAGTTAATAAATAAGCTCCGATAACATAGTTTGCGTAATCCAACATATCCTCAAAATAATTTTACTAATTTATAATTAAAATAAGATTTTATTTAAAACCAAAAACAAATTACTAAAATAGTGATAAAAATAATCAATTTGTTACACGGCTTTATTATTGATTTTGTTTGGCAAAAAATGTAAGTTTTTTTTATCAAATTTAAAAATAATCAATTGCATTTAAAACCAAACTTTTTTAAAGTTTTCAACAATTAAAGCCTAGATAGCTCAGTCGGTAGAGCAAAGGACTGAAAATCCTTGTGTCGGTGGTTCGATTCCGCCTCTAGGCACCACCTCAATATCATCAACTTACAAAATTCCATTTCTAATTAACATAATAAGTATTCAACAGAATTTTTTGAATTTACTTTTAAAATAGCACTAAATTTTAGAAAATTAACGAGATAAACTAACCAATAAAATAGAGAATTCTTATTTATTAAGAAAATTTATTGGCCCCTTGGCTCTTCCATTAATAAATTGATCCACAAAAGGATTACCCGAATCATCAAGATTTTTTATATCTCCACACCAAATGATTTTTCCCTCATATAGCATAGCAATTTTATCAGAAATTTTGCGAGCAGAATGCATATCGTGAGTAATGGTAATTGTAGTAGCGCCGAGCTCTTTTGAGTTAGCAATTATTAAGTCATTGATTACATCAGCCATAATTGGATCAAGTCCAGTTGTTGGCTCATCAAAAAAAATAATTTCTGGATTAGAAGCAATTGCTCTGGCCAAAGAAACTCTTTTTTGCATTCCGCCAGAAAGTTCTGAGGGTAATAAATCGGCAGTTTTTTGACTTAATCCGACTGAATTTAGTTTTGAAATGGCGATTTTTTTGGCGTCAAATTTTGTTATTTTTTGATGGTGAATAAGACGGAAAGCCACATTTTCCCATACACTAAGAGAATCGAATAAAGCGCCACCTTGAAACAAAAATCCAATTTTTTGCATCAACTCACTTTTTTGCTTCGAATTAAAAGATAAAATATTTTGACCGTCAATATTTATAGAGCCAGAACTAGGCTCAATAAGACCGGCGATTATTTTAATTAAAACAGATTTACCACTACCAGAACCGCCTAATATAACTAGCGAACTAGACTTATCAACACCAAGATTAACGCTACTGAGAACTTCTTTTTCAGAAAAATTTTTGCGAAGATTTTTGATTTCTATTTTAGAGGACATTAACTATTTTTTTGATTCTTCTAATTTTTTGTCGATCAATTTTTTTAAAGTAACATAATCAACATAACCTTCCGAAGCTTCGCCATTAACAAAAAAACTTGGCGTTGATTTGATGAAAAGCGACTTAGCGACTTCCATACGATGCTTAAGGATTTTTTCTTGCAAGGATTTATTGTTTACGCAAGCACTAAATCTATCCGAACTCATACCGTCAAGTTTAAAAATCGACTCTAATTTTTCGATAAATTTTTGGTCAAAAGCCCAACTATCTTGGGTTCTAAACAAAATTTTTGTCACACTATAATATTTTTCAGCCGAGTTTTGCGGATTATCTTGAGCTTGACATTCAGCAAGCATCGCTCCCGCAAGAGC
>VGDJ01000051.1 GCA_016869775.1 Alphaproteobacteria bacterium | reverse complement strand
AAAATCTCTCCGCAAGAAATCGAAAATATTTTGCAATCAAAAAACCGCACCTTGTCAGGGCCAAACGCGCCGGCTTACGGATTGTATTTTTGGAAAACGGAATATTAATGCGAAAGGAAGCGCTCAACCTCTAACGCCGACATGCATCCAGTGCCCGCAGCGGTAACAGCTTGACGATATATTTTATCCTGAATATCGCCGGCTGCAAAAGCGCCCTTAACTGATGTAGCTGTAGAGTTTGGCTTGGTTATAATATAGCCCTCATTATCAATTTCGATGCCAGTATTTTTGAAGATTTCAGAATTTGGTTTATGACCAATTGCAATAAAAATTCCATCTATTTTTAATTCTTTGAAAGAATTATCAACTGTGCTTTTAAGCTTTGCGCCCGTAACGGATTTTGGATTTTCTGTGCCCAAAACTTCGTCAAGTTCGTGATTCCAAATAACCTCGATTTTGGGGTTATTAAAAAGCCTATCTTGCATGATTTTTTCACCTCGAAATTTGTCGCGCCTGTGAACCACATAAACTTTAGAAGCGTGATTTGTTAAATATAAAGCCTCTTCGATCGCGCTATTGCCACCTCCAACCACTATCACTTCTTTGTTTTTGAAGAAAAAACCATCGCATGTTGCGCAACCCGAAACGCCAAAACCTTGATATTTTTTTTCAGACTCAAGGCCCAGCCATCTAGCTTGAGCACCAGTGCAAATAATTACAGTTTGGGCTTCGTAAATATCGCCCGACTCTCCAATTAAACGAAAAGGTCGATTGCTAAAATCAACTTTCGTGATGTGGTCGTAAGCAATTTGCGTACCGACATGAACGGCTTGTTTTTCCATTTGCTCCATCAACCAAGGGCCTTGAATCGCCGACGCAAAACCCGGATAATTTTCGACATCGGTGGTGATTGTTAATTGGCCTCCCGGCTGATTGCCGTTTATCAAAATTGGTTTGAGATTGGCTCGAGCGCAATAAATTGAAGCAGAGTAACCGGCTGGTCCAGAGCCAATAATGGCAACTTTGGTTTGATGAATTTTTGACATATTTGATAAATTTATAGAATTTAATTCATGAACATTCCACCGTTAACATGGAGGGTGTTTCCAGTAATGTATGAAGCTTCTTCACTTGCTAAAAAGGCCACAGTATTTGCAATTTCTTGCGATGATCCCATTCTTCCACAAGGAATTTTAGACAAAATTGCTTGCTTTTGTTGTTCACTTAAAATTTCAGTCATAGGGCTTTCGATGAATCCCGGCGAAACACAATTTATGGTGACTCCTCGTGAAGAAACCTCTTGAGCCATAGATTTTGACATGCCGATCATTCCGGCTTTTGATGCTACATAATTTGCTTGTCCGGGATTTCCTGTTGAACCTACAACCGAAGCAATGTTTATGATGCGTCCATTTTTTCTACGAATCATTTTTTTAATGGCGTTACGATTGAGAATAAAAGTTGATTTGAGATTGACATCGATAACTTGATCAAAATCATCATTTTTCATGCGCAATATCAAATTATCTTTAGTAATGCCGGCGTTGCAAACTAAAATATCAACTTGGCCTAATAATTCTTCAGCTTTATCAAACAAAATTTCAACTTCATCGTGATTTGACAAATTACATTGGATATATTTGCAATCAGGCGAAATTTCTGATGCAAGTTTTTCGAGTTTTTCTTGATTTGTTCCTGACAAAATAACTCTAGCTCCCTGATTATAAAGAGTTTTAGCGATAGCTGATCCAATGCCTCCAGTGGCACCGGTTATTAACGCTATTTTTTCATCGAGTCTAAACATATTTTATGATTTATTTGTTAATAATTTCGATAAGTTTTTGCATTTTTTCAATGTCTTTTTTATCGTAACCAGAATCGTTTTTAATATTAAAATTTGGTTGGACTTTTGGTTGATCTGGTACTTTTTGATCAACTTCGTTTGGATTCTGTTGTTGAAGATGAACATTGACACTATCATTCATTTCAAAGTCTTTTAGGGTATCATATTTAAATTTGTTTTCGATTTTTTTCTCGATCTTTTTATCAACTTTTAAAACTTCAGAATAATTTATTTTTAAAAATCCAATAAAACCTCTAACCGCAGGATCAACTATATCGCCTGCAAAATCAATCACACTTGATGAGTAAGAGTTTGTATACCATGATGGCATTTTGTTAGTATTTTTGGTAATTAGTTTTTGGCCTAGAGCATAATCAAAAAAACAATTGTAAAGAGAATATATTAACCCAAAAATTAAAATTGATTTAAAAAAACCAAAAAAAGCTCCAAAAAATTTATTGATATATATATTGAAGGAGAATGTTAAATCCTCAACAAAGTTTGAGGTTAATAACATAAAAATTATGAATGATAATATAAATAATCCAATTCTAACTGAAATATTTAAAATTAATTTGCTCTCAAAGTAATTTACTAAAAATTTTGATAAAAAAGGGGATAAAAGATATGAAAGCGCAAATGCAATTGTCCAATTAATGACTGAAAAAAATTCTTTTATAAAACCACGATATGTTGCGACTAGAACTATTAAAAATGTCGTTATAAAAAAAACTAAATCTAGGGTGTTAATATTAGACATGTTATTTGAAATGGTTTTTTTTGATTAAACGAATAAAAGGAATTTCGCTAATTAGATCCGTAAGTTTTTTGGGATAATTATTTTGTTCAAGCAATATTTCGTCAAGTTTATTTTTTAAAAAATTCAATTTTTGTTTTGAAATATTTTTATATTTATTGAATTTTAAAACTTTAAAAATTTGTTGTTCAATAAAATTTTTTGTCGCTTGAGAATCAGAAGAGCTATCATTAACAAAATAAATAAAAGATCGTACTATAATTTTTGATAAGATAAGTCTTTTGCTAAAAAAATTAAAATCTGTTGATTGATCACCGCATAAATTCCATATAAAATCTGCAATTCTATATGATTGAGAAAAAGCCATCTTAGCTGGTCTTGGTCCAAAATTTTTATAAAATATTAAATTTTGAGGATTTACATAAAAGTTAATTAATCTTTTAAAAGAAATTTTATTTTTTTTATCAAAATCAAGAAGATTGAATAGAGCAAAAGAAATTTTTTCGCTAATTTTTTTAGAGTTAAATTCTGATGAAGATTTGCATAATTCTATGAGATTTTGGAGTCTCAGTTCGGTTATAAATTCTATGGCACTAAAAATTTTGTTTTCAAAAATAATATCTAGATATTTTTCATCAATTTGCGATTTATTGAAAGCTAAACGTAAAGAATGATCACTCCAACCTTCAAATTCAGATATTTCGATAAGATTATTGACGATTTTTTGTTTGTTTTCAAACGAGTCTATAAGCACTAAAAAAGTAATTTATTTTAATAAATAGTTTTATAATATTTTTTTTAAAAAAAGAGAATAAAAAAGAGATTTAATTAAGGAATAAACCTGAAATTTTACTTTATTTTTTAAGGTTATTTTTATTTTTTTAATTAAAAACAAAAATTTTATATTAACAAAATTCGACATACATGGATCATAATTTCACCTCCAATAAATTGCTTCCTGTTCATAAAAGATTTGATCTGATTTTTATAAAAGGCAAAGGTGTTTACTTGTATACTAAAAATAATAAATATCTTGATTTTGGGGCTGGAATAGCTGTTAACGCACTCGGTCATTGTAATACAAAAATGGTCAAAGCTATTACAAAGCAGGCTAAAAAATTATGGCATGTCTCCAATATTTATAATACATCAGAACTCAATAATTATGCTGATAAATTAGTTAAACATAGTGGCTTTGCAGATTTTGTGTTTTTTTGCAATTCTGGAGCTGAAAGCATTGAATGTGCGATTAAGATGATAAGAAGACATTTTTATGTAAAGGGTCAGCCACACAAAAATCGTATTATTACATTTAGAGGTGCATTCCATGGCAGAACAATTGCAACAATTTCGGCGGCATCTAAACCAAAATATCTAGAAGGTTTTGAACCTAAGTTAGAAGGTTTTGATAATGTTGAGTTTGGTAATCTCGATGAAGTTAGAAAAGCTATTAATAAAAATACTGCCGGAATATTAATTGAACCAATTCAAGGCGAAGAAGGGATTAGAGTCTCATCCAAAGAATTTATTAAAAATCTCAGAAAATTATGCGATGAAAATGACTTATTATTAGCATTTGATGAAGTTCAATGTGGAATGGGTCGCACCGGCAAATTATTCGCTCATGAATTTTATCAAACTAAGCCAGATATCGTATCTACGGCAAAAGCGATTGCTGGGGGTTTTCCCTTGGGGGCTTGTTTAGCAACAAAAAATGCTTCTGACGGAATGACTCTTGGTGTCCACGGCACAACGTATGGCGGTAATCCATTAGCTATGGCGGTTGCTGACTCAGTTTTGGAGGTTATGCTTAAAAAAAATTTTTTACAAAATGTTTGCAAGATTGGACTCTTGCTAAAAAATATGCTCATCGAAATTAAAAATGATTTTCCGAATATCATCGATGAAGTAAGGGGTGAAGGACTAATGCTGGGCATTAAAATTAACGAAAAAATAGAGAACAACCAAATAGTTAAAAAATTTATAGAACATAAAATTTTAACAATTCCGGCCGGAGAAAATGTAATAAGAATCCTTCCCCCACTTATTATTAAAAAAAGGCATGTTAAAGAGGCGCAAAGAAAAATTACTAATGCATTGAATGAGTTTAGTAAACTCAATTAATTTTGAATTTTATAAATAATAAAGTTTGTTGATTTTGTATTTTGGGGCTAAAAAATTTATTCTTTCGGAACAATTTTATCAATTTCTTGTTTAACAATCTCTTCAACCAATTGTGGAAGATTTTCATTAAGCCATTTTTCTAACTTTGGCTCCATAAGACTAATGGCAATTTTGTTGAGTATATCGTTTTGAGCGAAATTATTAACATTTTTGATCATATTTTTAGCATCAACAAGTTTTTTTATAGAACTATTAGCCTGATAGATGGTTTCTTCGTGAATTAGATTATAATTTACTCTTTCAATAATATTATTTTTATTAGCTTCATTGTTTAAATTAGAAATTTCTAAAGAATTTTTGAGATCATTTATTTGATTTGGTTTGCTGATGGAGGATGAAAAGTTAATGTTAATTTTATCAGAATTATCAGATATTAAAGATTGTGAATTATTGACTAAATTTTCACTATTTTGAGATATTTTGGATTCAAACATAGAATCAATTTTGGGAGATTGATCGATTTTTGAATTATAAGAATTTTCTAAATTTTTTGAAAAAACAACTTCTGTAGAAGATAAAATATTATCCTGATTTAACGGCATAGACGGCTGCGTTTTTAAATAATTATCATCTATAAATTCGGAAGATTTAGAGTTATTTTTGTCAGTTTCTGTTTTTAATTCATAGTTTTTATCTTGAAGAGGTAATTGTTTAGCGTCGATATTTTGATTTTCAGGTAATTTGTTCTCGGATTGAGTTTTAACTGATTTTTCACTTGTTTCTGTTTTGTTTACAACTTCTTGATCTTGAGATTCTGGGTTTATTGTTTTGGATGAAGAATTGGATGTTGTAATTTTTTCATCATTTTGATATTCTTGATTAGTTTTTTTATCCGATGATTTTTCATCTAAAATATTTGAATGATTATCAATCTGCACTGAATTTGTTTGATTTGAACTCGGAGAAATTTTTGCTAAATAATCGCGAGCTGGTGAAAATGTTTTGCTAAAATTATTAAGAAAATTAAAGCTATCAGTTTGATTGTTATTAAACCCTTCAAAAATCTTATTTTCAAAAACATTTGGTAATTTTGAAGAAGTTAATTCGGGAGCAATATTTGTTTGCAAAGATAGATTTTTATCAATGCTATCAACATCGGGTAGATCTTGAGATAAATTTTTGGGATAATCTTGTTCTTGTTGAGAATTAATATTGTCGTTAAAATTTTGATTAAGAGTTAAATTTTTTGATGAAGAATCTGTAGTCGTTGTTGAGCTGATATTGGTAACATTAGCAACGGAGTTGGTATTAATTGTTTCCAATATATTGTTTGAAAGATTTTTATTAGAAATCTGGTTGTTTAAGTCTTCTACATCTTTTTTAAATTCTGAATCGAGATAGTTTTTAAGATCTTGATTAGATTCAATATTGTGAGGATCTTTATTTTGTTGTTTTTTTTGAGCAATTTCTTTCTCTAGTTGTATTAATTCTATTTCAATTGGGTCTTGATTTTTTTCATCTTGTTTATCGCTGGTGATTGATGATAAATTATCGGGTTTTTTATTATCAATTAAATTTTGATTGGTATCAGAAAATTCAGTATCTTCAACATCATTTTCGAACTCTTCGAGATTGACCTCATCTGCAATTTCTTTAATTTTGCTTTCAACCGAAACCTTAGGTGAAAAGTTTTTTACATTTACACTTTCGTCATCAATATCAAGATCTGATTCATGTGGGGATTGATTTGTTGATGCAGATTTTGAAGTTTTTTCATCTATTTTTTTAAATGATTCGTCAAGATTTAAACTAATGCTAGTTTTATCTAAGATTTTTTCTGAATTTTTATTTTCTTGCTCGGTTGGATTGTTGCTTGGAAAAATTTGCGGTTTTTCATTTATAGATGTTTTGCTATCAAACTTATTGAGTTTGTTTTTGATAGCTTCGAGTAAACTTGATGTGGTTGCTTTATCTGCCATGAAGATACGCTAAAAATTCTTGAATAAATATTTATAAATTTGTTTTATTAAAACTAAAAACAGGCCAAATTAATTCTTAATTTTTTAAACTTAAATTCAATTAGTTTTTTAAAAATATTCAATAAAAACATTCGTTTATTTTATGAAAAAAAATTTTATGCATTATTTAATATGGATTATAGTTGGAATCGTTGGTGCATCATCATTTGCAGGAATCGCGTTTGTTAAAAATGAGAGCGTTTCATAATTATGGTTTATAGTTGCTTTTGTTTGTATTCAATTGTTTTTATAGTTTATGGATTACTTTAAAAATTTTGCGAGTTAATTCCTACAAAATAACTCCAGCACAAAGAATTAATGATTGTTCAGATTTTGTTTCCGACTAGTAAATGGATTGTTTTCGGCCATCACTTTGCCGCAATAGCTAGACTAGGCTCATTAATTGGTCCAACTTTAGCTTCGCAATTTGGTTATTTGCCCTGAACAATTTGGATTTTGGTTGTTTCGTTCTTGGCTGGTGCTGTTCAGGATATGGTAATTTTATTTTGTTCAATTCGTAAAGACGGTAAAATTCTTTTTGTGAATTTTGTTAATTATAATTTTTTAATCAGTTCGAAAAGTTTTTTTAAAAAAATTAAAAATTAATTTATGAAAAAAATTAAAGTTTTTTTAAATATATAAATTCTTATATCATTGGCGATATTGCTTATCAGAGATATATCGAACATTTACAAAAAAATCATAAAAATTTTGTAATAATTTCAAAAAAGAATTTTTAATAATCATAGAAATAAAAAATAGAACAATATTAATCGATGTTGTTAAAAGAATAGATTGCTTTATTGAGGGCTTGATAATATTATCTCCGCACCAAATCACATTTATCAAAAATTATGTTTCGAATTGCAATTATTGGTCGACCAAACGTTGGAAAATCAACACTTTTTAACAAACTTATCGGCAAAAGCTTTGCTATCACCGATGATACTCCGGGTGTTACTCGAGATCGTAAAGAAGCCCATGGCAAGCTAGGGCCACTCGAGTTTATCGCCATTGATACCGCAGGACTGGAGCATCAAATTTCCAACGAATCACTTGAAAAAAGAATGGTCGAACAAACTCATTATGCGGTTGAGGATGCTGATTTATGCTTATTTGTAGTTGATGGCAAACTTGGATTAAATAACGACGATTATCATTTTGCCGAATGGCTAAGAAAAATTAAAAAGCCAACTATATTAATCGCCAATAAATGTGAAAACTTAAACGAAGAAATTTTTGGAAAAGAATATTATCGATTAGGGTTTGGCAAACCAGTTGCAATATCAGCCGAACATAAAGTTGGTTTTGGTGATTTATATGAAAAAATTGCTCCAGAAATTGAAAAATACGAGCAAATTTTTGAAGAATTAAATTCAAATTCTAATTCGGATTTTGATCAAAAAATCGAAGATGAAGATTTCGAAAATAACGTAGCAAACTATAAATTTCAAATTGCCGTGATCGGAAAACCCAACGCTGGCAAATCAAGTTTTTTAAATAAAGTTTTAAAAAAAGATCGCTTTATTGTTGGTCCTGAAGCTGGAATTACTCGAGATGCCATTGCGGTCGATTATGATTACAAAAATTATAAAATTAGATTTATTGACACCGCTGGAATTCGTAAAAAAAGTGCAATACATCAAAAACTCGAAAAACTTTCGACCATCGATAGTTATCGCGCTATTCGTTTTGCACAAATTATTATCTTATTAATCGATGCAAATTCTTTACTTGATCACCAAGATTTGGCTTTAGCAGGACAAGTCTTGAAGGAAGGTCGCGCGCTAATATTTGCCATCAATAAAATTGATCAAATAAGTGGTGATAAAGAAATTTTTATGCGCAAAGTTCGTCAACAAATTCAAG
>VGDJ01000050.1 GCA_016869775.1 Alphaproteobacteria bacterium | reverse complement strand
CGGTCAATTATCGAGAAAGTTATGGAATTTTTGCTTGTAGCGGGATTCTTTTTAACCATGAATCTCCTCGGCGTGGACAAACCTTTGTAACTCGAAAAATTACTTATGGATTGGCACAAATTTTGGCAAAAAAGTCGCAAAAAATTTATCTTGGAAACCTTGATGCCAAACGAGACTGGGGTTATGCCGGCGATTATGTTGAGGCAATGTGGTTAATGCTTCAACAAGATCAACCAGATGATTATGTTATAGCAACTGGAGAAACATATTCGGTTCGTGATTTTTTGACTGAGGCTTTTGGTTATGTTGGTCTTGACTGGCAAAATTATATCGAAATTGATCAAAAATATTTTCGACCCTCTGAAGTTGATTTATTGGTTGGCGATCCAAGTAAAGCCAAGCAAAAACTTGGATGGGAACCAAAAATTAAATTTAAAGATTTAGTTAAAATGATGGTTGATGCCGATATTGAACTTATCAAAAAACAACAATAATTTGTTATAAATAAATTTTTATAAAGCACCTTTCTTTTTAATTAATTTTTCTAATAACTCTGGCTCAATCTCTTGCATCGTTTTGAAGAAAAAATCTCTTTCAAATAAACCCTGATGAGGAATTTTTAAAATATTTTGTTCATCAATAAACATTTCATCAATTGCCAGAATATCTATATCTATTTCTCGCGGTGACCATCTCATTGTTGAATTTCGGCCAATTTCGTTTTCAATTTTTTTAATAGTTTCTAGAATTTTATTTGGAGGAAATTTTTCAACATCAATAATTGCCGAAACTGCAATATTATAGAACTCGATATCCCATTCTTTTGGAGCATTTGGCGGGAGCATTGCAGGATTTTTTAAAATTCTAGAAGTTATAATTTTTTTAAGTGATAAATAATTAGCTAGTTTATCTAGTGCAATTTTAAGATTGTCTTCTCTATTACCAAGATTTGATCCAATTCCAAAGATAATTTTTGCTTGTGAAAGTTGATTTTTATTACTCATTATTATGTTTAAAATTTTTTCTAAATTATTTATTTTTT
This sequence comes from Alphaproteobacteria bacterium, assembly GCA_016869775.1. Lineage (GTDB taxonomy): Bacteria > Pseudomonadota > Alphaproteobacteria > Rickettsiales > UBA1997 > CAILUF01. The sequence continues at coordinate 7,647 of VGDJ01000050.1, read as the reverse complement.
TGTTGTAAGAATCAATTAGGATTGTAAATTGCTAAGCAGAATTATCACTAATTTCAATCACTAAATTTCATTTAAAAAAATGTCTAAAAATCAATTGGTCAACACTCATGATCACTCAAAACCAACTTCTCCGCATCTGCAAATTTATCGCTGGAACATCTCTTCTATTACATCAATAATGCACCGCCTGACTGGAGTTGGATTGTACTTTTCAATTCTAATTATAGCATGGTTCATTGTTTATTATACATATAGCTTTGGCTCAATTTCTGACCAAAAAAGTTGCGAATGCACTACAACTTTAATTCTTAAAGCTTTATTCTTTGGGGCTATAATTTTTGTAATATTTTCACTTTATTATCACTTTTGCAACGGAATACGTCACCTATTTTGGGATATTGGAAAAGGTTTTGATCTAAAGAAAGCTCGTATCACAGGCTATTTGGTTTTATTAACATCATTGATTTTAACAATAACCACTATTGCAACAACAATTTACCTAAAATTATTTTAATTATGAAAAAAATTGAAATTGCCCCATCTACAAAAAATGGTTTTCATCACTGGCTATGCCAAAGAGTTTCGGCTGTAGCTTTAATACCACTAATTATTTGGTTAGTATTATCGCTTATTGAAATTGCTCTTGATCCCGAAGGTTACCTTCCAGTTTTTTTTGCGTACCCGTTTAACGCCTTCATGTCAATTTTATTTTTTAGCACTTCACTTTATCATGGTTCGCTTGGTATGAGAGTTATAATCGAAGATTATGTTAACAACAAAGCTAAGGTTCATTTTTATATTATGTTAGTAAATTTTTTTTCAATCACTACCGTTACCGCCGTAGTATTGGCAATTCTTAAACTTCATTTGATTAATTAATTTATAAATTTTTCTATACAAAATGTCTGAAACTAAAATAGTAAATTATTCAATTATCGACCATGAATTTGATGTTGTAGTTGTTGGAGCTGGTGGTGCAGGTCTTCGCTCTACTTTCGGCATGGCACAAAAAGGTTTATCAACCGCTTGTATTAGCAAAGTTTTCCCGACGCGCTCACATACCGTAGCTGCTCAAGGCGGAATATCCGCCGCACTTGGTAATATGGGTGAAGATGATTGGCGCTGGCATATGTTTGATACCATCAAAGGATCAGATTGGCTTGGAGATCAAGATGCAATTGAATATATGTGTAAAGAGGCTCCTGATGCTATAATTGAACTCGAACACTATGGAGTTCCGTTTTCTCGTACCAAAGACGGTAAAATTTATCAACGACCATTTGGTGGAATGACCAAAAAATATGGTGAAGGTGGTCCAGCACAACGCACATGTGCTGCAGCCGATAGAACTGGGCACGCAATTTTGCACACGCTTTATCAACAATCACTCAAACATAACGCACAATTTTTTATTGAATATTTTGCTCTCGACTTAATTATGGAAAATGGTGTATGTCGCGGAGTTATGGCATTATCTATGCTTGACGGAACAATTCACCGTTTCAAAGGTCATTTAGTTGTTTTGGCAACTGGTGGATATGGTCGCGCATATTTTTCAGCTACATCAGCCCATACATGCACCGGTGATGGTGGAGGAATGGTTTTACGAGCTGGCCTTCCATTGCAAGATATGGAATTTGTTCAGTTTCACCCAACTGGAGTATACGGCTCTGGTTGCCTTATTACCGAAGGCGCAAGAGGTGAAGGTGGCTATCTTGTAAATTCTGAAGGTGAAAGATTCATGGAACGCTACGCTCCAAGTGCAAAAGATTTAGCTAGTCGTGACGTTGTTTCACGCGCAATGACCATGGAAATTATGGCTGGTCGAGGTGTTGGGCCCAACAAAGATCATATTTTTCTTCATTTAAATCACCTCGATCCAAAAGTTCTTCACGAAAGATTGCCGGGAATTTCAGAAACCGCCAAGATCTTTGCAGGGGTTGATGTTACCAAGCAACCAATTCCGGTTATACCAACTGTTCACTACAATATGGGTGGTATTCCAACCAATTATAAAGGTGAAGTTCTGAACATTAAAAACGGCAAAACCGAAGTGGTTCAAGGCCTAATGGCGATAGGTGAAGCTGGATGCGTTTCAGTTCATGGCGCTAATAGACTCGGCTCAAACTCACTTCTTGACCTTGTTGTTTTTGGAAGAGCCTCTGCTATCAGAGCTTCAGAGATTGTTAAACCAAACTCTAAACACAATGATTTCTCAGAAAATACTGGTGAATACGCGATTGCTAGACTTGATAAAATTCGCAATGCCGAAGGTTCAATTTCAACCGCCAAAATTCGAAGTGAAATGCAAGATTGCATGCAAAAACATGCAGCGGTTTTTAGAACTGAAAAAACACTTGAGGATGGTGCCAATAAAATAAAAAACATCTTCAATAATTTTGACGATATTAAAATTTCTGATCGTGGATTAATTTGGAATAGCGATTTAATTGAAGCTCTTGAACTTGATAATCTCCGCTCTCAAGCATTAGTCACAATTGCTAGCGCTCTAAATCGTAAAGAAAGTCGTGGCGCTCATGCTCGCGATGACTTTAAAGATCGCGATGATGATAATTGGCTGAAACACACAATTATGTGGTGCGATAATAAAGGGCAAACCAAAGTTGACTATCGTGAAGTGGTGTTAAAACCCCTAAGTAATGAAGTTCAAGCCTTTCCACCCAAAAAGCGAGTTTATTAATTATTAAAATTTTAAATTATGGCAGAATTCACTTTACCAAAAAATTCAAAAATTGATAACAAGAATAGCAAAACATTCAAAGCTGATGGTAAATCTAAGAACGTTAAAGTTTTTGAGGTTTATCGATACGACCCCGAAGATTCTGAGCAAAAAAATCCTCACATTGATCGTTTTGAAATCGATCTAGACAACTGTGGTCCAATGGTGCTTGATGCTCTGATAAAAATGAAATCAGAACAAGATTCAAGCCTTACATTCCGCCGCTCTTGTAGAGAAGGAATTTGTGGCTCATGCGCCATGAATATTGATGGCTCAAATACTCTTGCATGTACTAAATCTATATCGGAATGCAAGTCAAACACCATCAAAATTTATCCACTTCCTCATATGCCAGTCGTCAAAGATTTAGTTCCCGACTTAACTCACTTTTATGAACAATATAAATCAATCAAACCATGGCTTCAGGCATCAGAACCTATTAACCCTCAAAAGGAAAGGCAACAATCTCCCGAAGAAAGAGAAAAACTTGATGGCTTATACGAATGCATTTTATGCGCTTGCTGTTCAACATCTTGCCCAAGTTATTGGTGGAATAGTGAAAAATATCTTGGACCAGCCGTACTTCTTCAAGCTCAACGCTGGATAGCAGATTCTCGAGATGAAGCGACTGCCGAAAGACTTGACGCTCTTGAAGACCCTTTTAAACTCTATCGTTGTCATACCATCATGAATTGTACACAAACCTGCCCCAAGGGCTTAAATCCTGCAAAAGCAATTGGTAAAATTAAACAGGCCATCGCCGACAGAAAAGCTTAGTTCAGAATAATCAAATTATTTAAATAACCCAGTTTTAAAGAATACTCAAACTAAGCCTTTTTGTAGTCTAAAATTAACAATTATCAATTATGAACAAAAACATCTTCTTCATCGGTTGTGGAAAAATGGGTACAAAAATTCTCAATAATTTGATAAAAAATAATTTATTTTCAAAACAAGATTTTTTAATTTTAAAACCTTCCCAAAACAACAAAATCAGTGATATAAATTATATCTCTAATTTAAGCTATATTCCAAAAAATTATCGAGCTGATGTAATTTTTATATGCATAAAACCCCAAAATTCCTCTAAAATTTTGCAAGAACTTGCGCAATCTAAAATATTTAATCAAGACACAGTCATTATATCAATTTTAGCTGGCAAAAACACTTTTTTTTTCAAAAGTATTTTTGGACAAAATTCTCAAATAGCTCGATGCATGCCCAACATAACCCTTGAAGTCGATCACGGAATTATTCCCATTTTTTTTGATAACGTTAATGAAAATAATAAAATTTTGGTTAAAAATTTTTTTAAAAACTGTGGCTTATCCTTTGAAATAAAAGATGAAAAACTTTTTCATGCCCTCACCGCTCTTTATGGATGTGGACCCGCTTATATTTTTCTTCTTCAAGAGATTTTTGAAAATTTAGCTAAAAAATATTTTGTTCCTCACGAAATTATTCAAGAATTAACCATAAATTTGTTTTTAGGTTCAGCAGTTTTAAGCCAAAAATCATCCAAAAACTTTAAAGATTTAAGAGCCGATGTAACTAGCAAGAAAGGAGTAACCGAGGCTTCATTAAAATCTTTAATTAAAAATAATAAGTTACAGAATGTCTTTTCTAAGGCTCTCGAAAATGGCATTAGAAAATCTCAACGCCTCGAGAAATTATGACCAATAATTCACCACAATTAGACTCACAAAAAATCATAATATATACCGATGGGGCATGCTCTGGAAATCCCGGTGATGGAGGATGGGGGGCAATATTGATGTTTAAAGAGCATCAGAAACAGATTTCCGGCTCTCAAAAAGATACCACCAACAATCAAATGGAAATTACAGCAGTTATTGAATCATTAAAAATTATTAAAAAATCCTCGGAAATTATTATCTATACTGATAGCAAATATGTAATGGAAGGCATTACAAAGTGGATTAATGGTTGGAAAAATAATGGCTGGAAAACTGCCGACAAAAAGCCTGTCAAGAATTGTGAATTATGGCAAAAACTTGACAACGAGGTAAATAAACACAACATCGAATGGCGTTGGGTTAAAGGTCACTCAGGCAACAAATATAATGATATCGCTGATAACCTAGCACGCGAGGCAATTTTTAAGAACTTCTAAATTTGATTTTAAGTTTTTGATATAAATGCGCCAAATTTATCTATAGCAAAAACTAGATTACGATGTTTACCAGCTTATCTGGCACTAAAACGATTTTTTTAATCTCCTTACCATCGATAAATTTTTTAACATTTTCATGATTAATTGCATGATCTTGCATAAAATCTTTATCGATACCTTTAGGCATATCTATTACAGCACGAAGCTTTCCTGATACCTGAACAGCTACAGAAATAGTGTCATTAATCAACAAATCATGCTCAAAATTCGGAAATTCAGCATTGCATACTAACGAATTATTACCCAACTCATGCCATAATTCTTCGGCTAAATGAGGCATAATTGGAGCAATTAAAATTGTTAAATTTTGTAGGGCAAAACGCATTATTTGAGCATCAACATCATTGCTGAAAGCGATTTTTTCTAGCGCATTACTAAACTCTCTAATTTTGGCTATAGCTCGATTAAAATTTAATTTATTCAGTTCATCTTGTACAAAAAATATAGCTCGATGGATTGATTTTATTGTATCGATTTGGGTTTTTGATAAATTAGAAAAATCTTTGGAACCAAAATTTTTAATATCGTTAGTTAGAATTTTTTGATTATTAACAACAAAGCCGGCTACCAATTTCCACAATCGATTAACATAACGCCAAGCTCCATCAATTCCACTCTCCGACCAATCTAAATCACGAGAAGCGGGAGTATCAGAAAGCATAAATAGGCGCGCAGTATCAGCTCCATAGCTTTTAACAATATTGATTGGCTCAACAACATTTTTTTTCGATTTACTCATTTTTTCACTTCGCCCCAGAATTATTTCTTGACGAGTCTCTTCATGAATAAATCTTCCTTTTTCAATCTCAATAACTGAACTCGGATAAACCCAATTTCCAGATTTATCTTTGAATGTATGATGGCATACCATACCTTGAGTTAGAAGGTTCTTAAATGGTTCTTTAAATGATAAATATCCACATTTATTTAGAGCTTTAACAAAAAATCTAGAATAAAGTAAATGTAAAACAGCGTGCTCGACCCCTCCAATATATTGATCGACAGGCATAATTTTATCGACTAAATCTTTCTCAAAAGCTTTATCTTCTGGCGCTGAAATATAACGTAAAAAATACCAAGAACTCTCAAAAAAAGTATCAAAAGTGTCGGTTTCGCGAATAGCTTTATAAACCTTTCCATCAACATCTTTATATGTTGTGTGTTTCCAAGTTGGATGAAATTCAAGTGGATTTCCCAATCCTTTGAATTCTACATCTTTTGGCAACTCAACTGGAAGTTGATCATCTGGAACCAAAACAGTTCTTCCATCCTCAAGATATAATATCGGAATTGGACATCCCCAATATCTTTGGCGAGAAATTCCCCAATCGCGCAAGCGATAATTTATTTTCTTTTCAACTAATTTTTGACTCGCCAAAATTTCAAAGATCTTTTCTTTGGCCAACTTTGAATCGAGACCATTAAGCTCGCCAGAATTTATCAAAACTCCGTCGTCTAAAAATGGTAAATCGCATTTTTGATCGCCAATTGGAGCAATAACTTGTGTAATTTTTAGTTGATATTTTTGAGCAAATTCAAAGTCGCGCTGATCGTGAGCAGGACAGCCGAATATTGCTCCGGTGCCATATTCCATAAGTACAAAATTAGCAATAAAAACTTCTAGTTTTATATTTTTATCAAGGGGATGAATTACTTCAATTCCAGTTCTAATGCCTATTTTTTCTTGCTTTTCGAGAGTTTGTTCATCAACCGCATTTTTGTTACATTCTTCTATAAAATTTTTTATCTCAATTTTATTTTTAGCAATCTCCTGAGCCAAAGGATGATGGGGCGAGATAGCCAAAAATGAGGCCCCATAAAGAGTATCGGGTCGAGTTGTATAAATTTTTACATAAGAATTTTCAGGTAATTTAGTTGAATTGTTTTTAGCAATGGCGAAATCGATTAACAATCCAGAGCTCTTTCCAATCCATTTTTCTTGCATCGATAAAACTCTTTCATCCCAACCGTTGAGGTTTTTTAATTCTTGCAATAATTCTTCAGAAAATTCTGAAACTTTTAAAAACCATTGCTTTAACTTTTTTTTCTCAACCAAAGCTCCACTTCGCCAACCCTTTCCATCAATTACTTGTTCATTAGCAAGAACAGTTTTATCAATTGGATCCCAATTAACAAAAGATTCTTTTTGATATGCCAAGCCTGCTTTAAAAAAATCAGCGAATATTTTTTGTTCGTGACGATAATATTTTGGTAAACATGTTATAACTTCTCGCTCCCAATCAACCGATAAGCCTATACACTTAAGCTCGTCGCGCATATTTTCAATATTTGACAAAGTCCAACTCTCAGGATGAATACCTCGTTGCAAGGCGGCGTTTTCAGCTGGCAAACCAAAAGCATCGAAGCCCATGGGGTGCAAAACATTCAAGCCCTGTAATTTTTTGAAACGCGCAACCACATCACCAATTGTATAATTGCGAAGGTGTCCCATATGAATTTTTCCAGATGGATAAGGAAACATTTCTAGGACATAATATTTTGATTTTGATGAATTTTTATCGAATTTAAAAACATTATTTTTGGCCCAAATTTCTTGCCATTTTTTTTCAGCTAATTGGTGATTGTAATTGGTAATTTCTTGTTGCATTTGAATTTAAAGAATTAAATTTTTTGTAGAATTTTGTTAAAAATATTAATGACTTTTTCTGAATTTTTTGAGTTTTCTAAAATGAATGGTTTTTTATTTTCGCAG
>VGDJ01000049.1 GCA_016869775.1 Alphaproteobacteria bacterium | reverse complement strand
CAAGAAGCCGTAATTGATGATTTCGCCGACTCTTATTTGCGTGGTGAAACCCCAATTCCTTGCGTAAAATGCAATAATTCAGTTAAGTTTCGTGATTTATTAAAGGTTGCTCAAGATCTTGGGGCTGATGCGATGGCAACAGGTCATTATGTTCAACGTCAAATAAATTCGGTCAATCAAGCCGAACTTCACAAAGCTTTTGATCAAACTAAAGATCAAAGCTATTTTTTATTTGCCACAACCCAACAACAACTTGATTTCTTACGTTTTCCTTTGGGAGGTTTTACCAAAGAATTTACCCGACAATTAGCTCGTGAATTTGGTCTTGAAGTTGCTCATAAGCCCGATTCTCAAGATATTTGCTTTGTACCAAATGGCGATTATGCTTCGGTTATTAGGCGACACAGACCTCACGCCTTCAAGCCTGGAGAACTTGTTCATATTGCCAATCATCAAGTTCTTGGTACTCATGAAGGAATTATAAATTTTACACTCGGTCAAAGGCGTGGTCTTGGCATTGCTTATCCAAATCCTCTTTACGTAATAAAAATTGATCCGCAAACTAATCAGGTCTTTGTTGGTGAAGAGCATTTTTTAGAGCAACAAATTTTCACTATCCGTGATTGCAATTGGCTGATTGAAACTCAAATCAATAAAAAGCTCGATGCGCAAGTTAGAATAAGATCCAACTCCCAAGAACACCCAGCTACTATCGAAATTTTAGACAATAATTGCGCCAAAATTACCATGAAATCCATGACTCGCGCTATCACTCCCGGTCAAGCAGGAGTAGTCTATAAAGACTCGCAAGTTTTGGGTGGCGGATGGATTGAAAAAGTCGAAACTAAATAGCAAAATTAAATTCAAAACTCATCTTAATCATTTTAAAAATTTTTAAATTTTTAAAATGATTATCAAAATAAAAACCTGCGCAAAAAAATTATTTAAAACTACAGAGGCACAAAAACTTTAACCAACAATCCACCGAGTTTTTCTGAATCATCAAGAACAATTCTTCCACCTTGAGAGGTTATGGCATCGAGAGCAATTGCCATTCCAAGACCCGACCCTTGAGATTGCGAACCCTTGTCGAGATTGCGAGCTTCATCAAGACGATAGAAAGGCTTAAAAACATTTTGGCGCTCTTTTTTAGGAATTCCTGGGCCGTCATCTTCGATTTCAATTATTAAATTATTGCTCGAAATTGAAGCTTTTAGTGACACATTTTTGGCATGCCTAAAGGCATTATTGATAAGATTTTTGAGAGCGCGATTAAAAGCCAATTTTTTGATGGCGATTTCAAAATTATCATCGATACGTATCTCATAATTAATCGTAAGATTTAATTTTTCGTAATAATTTATAATTTTTTTAATTAAAAATTGTTTAATTTTAACAACATTATTGCGCTCTTTATCGTCACTTCTGGCAAACTCCAAATATTCGTTAACCAAATTTTCCATATCAGCTATATCCGATTTTAATTCCTTGATTTCGTCACTTTTTTGCATCATTTCAATTTGAAGTTTCATGCGCGTAAGAGGAGTTCGTAAATCATGTGACACCGCCGAGAGCATATCAGTTCTTTGCGAAATTTGTCGCATAACACGCTCTTTCATTTTTATGAATGAAATGGTAAGAGAGCGCATTTCTTGAGAACCACTTGGACGAGGGTTTGCGACATCTTGACCCCGACCAAATTTTTCAGCTACTTCGCTAAGATTTTTTAAGAAACGAATTTGATTTTTGAAAAAAATAATTGAAATTGCCGAAGTCAAAAAAACCGTCAAAATCATCCAAAATGTAAATACATAGGCACTAGAGCTGGTAATTTTTTTAGTTGGAACATCGAACGCCAAAATTCCTCGATTTGTTTGAACTTTAACGGTTATAAAATTTTCTTTTTCATCATCCTCAAAAATTTGATAAGGCTTTAAACCGTGAATTTCTAACTCAGATTTAAAACGATTATAAGGATCAAAGATTGGGTCGATATATTTATAAAACTTACTTTTTCGCCAATCGCTATCAGCAATCTTTTTAGTTTTGAGCCAACGATTATATTCGAGCGAAAATTTCATTCCGGTATTGTCAGAAAGTTCTTTTAAAAGCGATTTGTACCCTGGCTTATTAATTGAATTCTTGACGAAAACCATTTCAGCAATAACACTCCGAGCCATGTGCTTTGAAATAACATCTAGATGCGAATAATAAAAAACATAAATCGAAACAACCTGTACAATCAATGATGACAGAACTATAATCATCATCGATCTACCAAATAAAGACCTTGGAACAAGTTTTTTCAACCTTTGCATTATTTAAAACTCACTTTAGAATTGCTCAGAAAATTCATTGTCAAATTAATCAACTAACATGGAACATAAAATTACCGCCAGCAATGTTAACCTTTTTTATGGACAAAAACAAGCCTTGTTTGGTGTCAATATTAATTTTAAAGACAAAACTGTTACGGCATTAATTGGCCCTTCCGGATGCGGAAAATCATCATTTTTAAGATGTTTGAATCGAATGAATGACACCATTATCACCTGCAAAATTGATGGAACAATATTGCTCGACGGCACCAATATCTACGATCAAAATCTAGATCTCGTCCTTTTGCGCGCCAGAGTTGGAATGGTCTTTCAAAAACCCAATCCATTTCCAAAATCTATCTATGAAAATGTTGCTTATGGACCTCGCATTCACGGCTTATTTAACAAAAAATCTGAACTTGATTTAATTGTGGAACAAAGCCTTACGCGGGCCGGAATCTGGCATGAAGTTAAAGATCGTCTCCACGAACAGGCTAGCGCCCTTTCAGGTGGTCAGCAACAAAGGCTTTGTATTGCCCGCACTATTGCCATTCAACCCGAAGTAATTTTGATGGATGAGCCATGTTCGGCTCTTGACCCAATTGCAACCGCCAAAATTGAAGAATTAATCGACGAGCTTAAGGAAAATTTTACAATCATCATTGTTACTCATTCCATGCAACAAGCGGCTCGAGTATCGGATATGACTGCTTTTTTTAACATGGGTAAAATTGTCGAATTTGATACTACCGACAAAATTTTTACCAACCCCTCAAATCAACAAACTCAAGACTACATAACTGGTCGTTTTGGTTAATTTTTGACAAATGTTTGGCTTTTCCTTAGCGGAATTATTCATAGTTTTAATTGTTGCTCTTATTTTCATCAAACCTCAAGACTTGCCCGAAATTGCTCGATTTATTGGTAAAGCTATATTTCACGGCAAAAGAATGTATTTTGAACTTAAAAAAACTCTCAAAGATTTAGAAAAAGAATTTGAAATTGAGAGCCTTAAAAATGAAGTAAATCAAGCCATCGCCGAAGAAAAAATCAAATATGAAGATAATGAAAATGACGAAACAATCATCGTTGATATGTTTGGAAATGAGCATCGGGTTAACAATTTGAACGAAATTCGTAAAGACTTAAATCCCAAAGATCTAAAAAAAGAAATCCTCGAAAACAATATGAAAAATACAAAAACTCTCGCAAATAATTCAGTTGACTCACTCTGCACCCAAATCGAAAATCAAGCCGACATTAACCGACCTTGAAACATCGTTTATCAATGGTTTAGAAGGTAAATCACGATAACGCCTTTTTTCAAAATTATGACGAATTTCGAAAGATAATTTTTGATTGAGTCGATAGATAAGACTGGTTTTAAACTCAACATCTAAACTATTTTTATCAATAAAAAAATAACTGCGTTGATTAATTGTAAAATTATCAAAAAACTTGTGATTTAATCGCCAAGACAAAATATAATCGGTTTTTGGAGTAATATCTTTAACAACTCGCGATGCTGTACTAAAATCAACCTCTAATTTATCATTAAAAAAAATATAACCAACCCCACCTGCCGTTCGATGGTCGTAGTAGAAACTCGACATATCATCATATATTAAACGATGGTAAAATATAGCATAAAATTTTGTTGAAAATAGACGGATTTTGCTTGAAAACGTAGAGTCATATAACTCAGAATATTTTACATCGTAAAGCTTTTTTTTACCACTACCTCTATCAGCATATTTAACTTCATGATCAAAATTTAATTCATTAATAAAACGCCAATTTTGATATAAATATCGACAATTAGCCCGATAAGTCCGCGATGAATTATTGGAAGAATAATTTCCAGTTAATGAAATATATTGTTTGGCACGATTACCTTTAAAAAATTTTTTAGCTCTGGGGGCAATAACCGCCTCGCGCTGTGACCTCGACTCAATTGCCAAAGAATTTTGGGGTTTGTTTAAAAATAATATTGCAAAGATAGACGCAAAAAGAAGGAGTGATTTTGAAGACATTTGGGTTTTTGGTGATGGTGGTGAATTTGGGGTTTAAAGTGGTGAACTTTATTGTGAATTTTAGGTTAATTGAGGCTTTTGGCAGTGACGATTAATTTATCGTTGCACCGGAGGAACCGGCGAATCACCCACTGCACCATTATTAGTTGGAACCTGAGGAGCAACTGCTTGAGGCTGAGAATTAACCGAAGAATCGCTAGGACTAACTTGAATTGAGGCATTTTGATCAGCACTATCATTGATTGGAGCTGAATTTGGATCAACCATATCAATTGGAGCATTACCGATTTCATTAGATTCGTTTGATAAATCTGGAAGCTCAACTTCTTGCTCATCTTGAGTTTCTAGCCAACTCATACGACTCTTAATCGAATCAGAGTATTTGACTCCCAAAAAAAACGAAAAAATTAATAAGGCAATTATAACAATTACTTCAACGGTTTTAATCATATAATTTACAGTTTTTGGATTAAAAAAAGTTCGCCAAGAATAAATTTGGCTTAGTTTATTGCAATATTTTTTTAAAATTAAATTACAATTTTTAGGATTATAAAATATTTAAAATTGGATGCTCAATATAACGACGCAAGGCCTTCAAAAATTCAGCCCCAACAGCTCCGTCAACCACACGATGATCAGATGAAAGAGTAACATTCATCATGTGAGCAATTTTGATTTGACCATGCTCAATAATTGGTTTTTCAACTGCACGAGACACTGCCAAAATACAACTTTGTGGCGGGTTAATTATCGCTGAAAAATTATCAATTCCAAACATTCCGAGATTAGAAATACTAAAAGTCCCACCCTGAAATTCTTCTGGTGTCAATTTGCCTTCACGAGCCTTTTTAGCCAATTGTTTAGCTTCGCGCGAAATGGTTTGAATAGATTTTTGATCAGCATTTTTGATAATTGGCGTAATCAATCCGCCATCTATGGCAACCGCCATTGATATATCAATGTTGTTATAAACCAAAATTCCGTCCTCATTCCAAGAAGAATTAGCTTCAGGAACTTTTTTTAAAGCCATGGCGGTCGCTTTAATTATCAAATCATTTACCGAAATTTTATAGGCAGGATTGCCGTTTTCATCGATCTCAGCGACCTCATTCAAAGCTGAACGAAGCTCATTCAACTTATCAATTTTGAATTCACATGACAAATAAAAATGTGGAACATTTTGCTTTGATTCAAGCAATCTTTTGGCGATAACTTTGCGAATATTGTTATTTTTAATTACATAAAATTCTTGTGGATTGCGACGCACAGACATTGAGCGCGAAGAACCATCTTTGATAACTCTGCCATGGGGGCCAGAACCATTTATCATAGCGAGCGCAATACCTTCATCTTTAGCAATTCTTTTAGCTAGCGGGCTGGCTTTAGTGATGTTGGTTCTATCCAAAGCTTTTTCAACAATCGCAACTTTTTCGACGACATTATGTTTGTCGTTTTTGATTGGCGGAGTAGATTTTGACGAATCATTTTGGGTTCCGACACTAGAAATATTTTGATTGGTTGAAACTTGGTAACCATCTAAAGCTTTTTTATCTTCGCCATCAGCCAAAATCAAGGCAATACAAGAATTTACTGCAACGTTCTCTGTGCCATGAGGAATTAAAATTTTGCCCAAAATGCCCTCATCAACCGCCTCGACTTCCATGGTTGCTTTGTCGGTTTCAATTTCGGCTATAACTTCGCCAGCTTTAATTTTATCACCTTCTTTTTTAATCCACTTTGCAAGATTGCCTTCTTTCATTGTAGGAGAAAGCGCGGGCATTAATATTTCAATTGGCATTTTTGAGTTAATTTTTGTTAATTTATTAATTGGGGATTTTTAAAAATGATATTTTTCGACTTCTAAAAGTCTAGTTTTATTTGCGATTGTCGAAACCATCTCTAAGGCCCTCGGCGATAAAAACCAAAATCGTTAACAATAATGTGGTAATAAAAAATCCCGAAACACCCAGCCAATAAGCATTAAGATTGTTTTTTCCTTGCGATAACAATTCACCAAGCGATGGCGAACCTACTGCCAAGCCCAAACCCAAGAAATCCAAAGCAGTTATAGTGGTAATTGAAGAAGCTAATAAGAATGGCAAGTTGGCAATAAGAATCGGCGAAGCATTCGGAAGAATTTGTAAAAAAATTATCCGCCAATGCGACGCTCCCAAAGCTTTACTAGCCCGAATAAAATCAAAATTTCTCAAGCGCAAAAATTCAGCACGAACATAAGAAACCACCCCAATCCAGCTAAATGCAAGCATTATGATGAGGAGATTAAAAAAGCTTGGAACAATAATTGATGAGAAAATTATTAACAAATACATGACTGGAAGACTCGACCAAATCTCAATAAATCTTTGCAAGAATAAATCGGTTTTACCACCAAAATATCCCTGAATTGAGCCTAAAAAAATCCCGATAATTAATGAAAAAAAACTCAAAACTAGGCCAAAAAGTAATGAAATCCTTACGCCATAAATTATACGGGCAAAAACATCTCGCCCCTGATCATCAGTGCCGAGGACATTTATAAAAGATGGTTTCGAAGGCGCTCGTCCCTCTAATTTTAAATTAATTGTATCAAACGAAAATTTTATGGGTGGAAATATCATCCAGCCATTTTGATTGATTAAATCTTGAACGAATGGATCAAGATAATCTGCTGGAGTTTTAAGCTCGCCACCAAATTTTTGTTCGGATATTTGCTGAAAAATTGGAAAATAAAAATCGTTTTTATAATTCACCAATAAAGGCTTGTCGTTAGCGATTAATTCGGCAAAAATTGTTAGAAAAAAAATTCCAATAAAAATTATTAAAGAATAATAAGCTCGGGTGTTTTTTTTGAATTTATCAACAAATTGCATGCTTAACATTTTTTAAGTTCGTACAAAATTTGATTAATTTGCAGAAGAATTTTTTGAATATTTAAATAAAGTGATTGCCACATAAATTCATTATTTTCTATATATTTGTAGCGCTTTAGATCAAGAATTTTGCTAGTTCTGAGATAATCCTGACTTTGAATTTCTTTGAACTTTTAGCAATATTATAAATCGAAAATTTGTTCGCTAAATTTGGATTTTAGCAAAAAAATTTAAAATAACCGATTTACATAACAACTTGATAGTTTTTTAAAAACTTTGACATTTTAGCGTAATGGTAATCTAGAAACTTTGAGAGCGTAAGCTAAACCAAAAGAGCCGGCATGGAGATAATTTAGTTGGCGCACCCGAGAGGATTTGAACCTCTAACCTTCTGATCCGTAGTCAGATACTCTATCCAGTTGAGCTACGGGTGCATAAAAATAAATCGATTTTAAACAATTTAAACTTTAAAGATTTTTAAATTGTTTAGAAAAATTTAACAAAAATAAAAACTAATTTTTGATCGTTGAGAGGTTTGATTAGAATTTAGAGGCGGTGATTCTAAATTCTAATCATTAAACCTCAACGAGTTTTTCAACTACTATTAAGTTAAACTTCGGAAGCTTTGCGTTTTTTTTCTGAAGTAATTTTTGCTTCATCATCTTTGGTGGTTTTTTTTGAAGCTTTACCCACCCCTAATTTAGATCTAACCGCATTTTCAATTTCTTCGGCAACTTTTGGATTTTCCTTTAAATAGTTTTTGGTGTTTTCTTTGCCCTGGCCAATTTTATTACCTTTGAAAGCATACCATGAACCGGATTTTTCGAGAATCTCAAATTTAACGCCAAGGTCAATAATTTCACCAGTTCTTGATACACCCTCGCCATATATAATTTCAAACTCTGCGGTTTTAAATGGAGGGGCAACTTTATTTTTAACAACTTTAACTTTGGTTTCATTACCGAGAACTTCTTCTTGCTCTTTTATGGCGTTGCCACGGCGGATATCTAAGCGCACCGAAGCATAAAACTTTAGAGCATTACCACCAGTCGTAGTTTCTGGATTACCAAACATCACTCCGATTTTCATGCGAATTTGGTTAATAAAAATAACAGTCGAATTACTTTTTGAAACCGTTGAAGTCAATTTGCGAAGAGCTTTGCTCATGAGTCGAGCTTGCAAACCCATCTGATTATCAGCCATCCCACCTTCAAGTTCAACTTGTGGAACCAAGGCCGCAACAGAATCAATCACGATCAAATCCATCGCACCAGATCGAACCAGAGTATCGGTTATTTCAAGAGCCGCTTCGCCATTATCAGGTTGCGAAATAATCAAGTCGTCAAGGTTAATATTTAGATTTTTGGCATAAGCTGGGTCGAAAGCGTGCTCAGCATCAACAAAAGCGCATGATAACCCAGATTTTTGAGCTTCAGCGATTGCATGAAGAGTTAATGTTGTTTTGCCAGAACTTTCTGGGCCATAAATTTCAATGATTCGGCCTCGCGGATAACCGCCAACGCCTAGAG
>VGDJ01000048.1 GCA_016869775.1 Alphaproteobacteria bacterium | reverse complement strand
GATTTCATTGCTAATTTTGTATAATTTTTTTAAGCAATTTGTGTGCTTTTTGTTTAGTTTCAATGCCAGCTTTTATGCCAATTTTAATGCCCTCATCAAGACTAGCTTTGCATTTAAAATTGGCTTCAAAAATCTCACTTCCATCGTAATCGATTATAGCAGTTTTGAAAAAAAGTTTATTATTTTCAATGTAAGCGTAGGCACCGACTGGGGTTGCGCAACTCGCACCAAGTTCACGCAAAAATGATCTTTCGGTATTCACACAAATTTGAGTTTCGAGGTGATTAATTTTTTGCAAAATATTGGCTAGATGATGGTCGCTTTTACGCACCTGCAAAGCCAGGGCCCCTTGACCTCCAGCCGGAACGATTTGCGACACTTCAAATGCATGCTGAATTTTATTTTCTTTACCCAAACGCAATAAACCCGAAACAGCTAAAATTGCACCATCGACCTCATTGTCAAATATTTTATTTAGGCGCGTATCGATGTTGCCCCGAAAGTTAATAACATTAATATCAGGTCGTTGCTTTAAAATAAAGGCTTTACGGCGTGCCGAAGAAGTACCAATAATAGCGTTTTTTGGGAGTTTATTAAACGAGGGATATTTATTTGATATAAAACAATCGCGATGATCAAACCTGTTGGTAAAAGCTAAAATCTCGGTTTGTTCATGAAGCAAAGGAGGCACATCTTTAGCAGAATGAACTGCGATATCTATTTGATTAAAAATTAAAGCCTCTTCAAGCTCTTTAATAAACAAGCCTTTGCCACCAATTTCGGCTAAGTTTTTATCGAGTATCTTATCTCCAGATGTTGTGATCGGAACAATTTCTATTGCAATTCGGGGGAAGTGTTCGGCAATTAAAAGATGAATTTCGGCAACCTGCGCAAGCGCAAGACGACTTGCCCGAGTGCCAAGTCTTATTTTATTAACAAGATCACTCATCTTTTATAAAAAATTAAGACTAACCTTGGCGAGCTTTGAAACGGGGATTTACTTTGTTTATAATATAAAGACGACCTTTTCTGCGAACAACTTTACAGTTTTTGTCTCTTTTTTTAGCTGATTTAATTGAATTGTAGATTTTCATCGTAGAAATAAATGCGGTTTAAAAATTAAAATGTTTAAAAATTAAAATTTTGAAAATTAATTTTTTTGAAGGATTTGGTTATAAAAAATTAACGTTTTTGTGCTAATTTGAAAGAAGGCCAGCATGTTATGTTTTGAAAAACAATTGTCAAACTCTATCTATCAATCTCTCCAAAAACAATATCTTGGGTAGAAATAACCGTAACCACGTCGGCCAATAAATGGCCCTTAACCATAAATTCAAGACCTTGAAGATGAGCAAATCCGGGGGCGCGAACTCTACAACGGTGGGGTTTATTAGAACCATCAGAAATTATATAAACACCAAATTCACCTTTTGGCGCCTCAACACATCCATAAGCCTCTCCGGCTGGCACGTGATATCCTTCGGTATACAATTTGAAGTGGTTGATCAAACTCTCCATCGATGATTTCATGTCTGCTCTTTTTGGTGGAGCAACTCTTTTATCATCAGTAATTACTTCACCTTTGGGAATTTTATGAAGACATTGTTTGATAATTTTGATCGATTCATGCATTTCTTGAACCCTAACCAAATATCGATCGTAAGAGTCGCCATTTTTGCCAATTGGAATGTCAAAATCTAAGTCTGCATATATTTCATAGGGCTGGCTCTTGCGCAAATCCCAGGCAATTCCTGAACCCCTGATCATTGGACCAGAAAAACCCCAATCTAAAGCTTGCTGTTTGGAAACAAGACCAATACCAACTAATCTTTGTTTAAAAATACGATTTTCAGTTAAGAGATTTTCCATGTCGGCAATTTTTTTTGGAAATTCATTAACAAATTTAGAAATCTCATCGACTAAACCAGCTGGTAAATCTTGATGAACTCCACCCGGTCTGATATAGGCCGAATGCATTCTTGAGCCTGAAACCTTTTCATAAAAACCCATCATTTTTTCACGCTCTTCAAACATCCATAATAGCGGTGTCATTGCTCCGACATCAAGTGCTTGAGTTGTTATAGCCATGATATGATTGAGGAGACGAGTGATTTCAGAAAACATAACCCGAATATACTGAGCACGCGGAGGTATTTTACATCCCAGAAGTTTTTCAACCGCAATAGCGTAAGCATGCTCTTGGCACATGGGCGAAACATAATCAAGCCTGTCAAAGTAAGGAACAGCTTGAAGATAGGTTTTGTATTCGATTAATTTTTCGGTGCCACGATGAAGCAATCCAATATGGGGATCGGCACGAGTAATAACCTCACCATCCATTTCTAGAATTAGGCGCAAAACCCCGTGCGCAGCCGGATGTTGTGGGCCAAAATTAATGGTCATTTCTTTGGTTTGTGTAGCAGAAGTCACGTTAAAAAAATTATGGTTAGGAATTTTAGAATCTAATTAAACTTTTGATTGAAAAAATATCAGTGGTGACCAATAAAAATTAGATTTTATAAATATATTTTGCTTAATGATTCGACATTTTTAAATTTTCAGAAAAAAAACTCAAATTAATTTTTGCACCAACTCTCCGCTAGATACTATTTGAGTTTTTGCACCCAGTAGCAGAGGTTTTTGTTCAAACGAGTGGCCCAACACACCATCGCATTCTTGCCAAATATTTATTTTATTAATCTTATCACAAAATCTTTCTATCGCGATATTAATTTTTTCTAATTTAGGGTCACCAAATTCGTTGTTCATTTTAAAATTTCCAAGCAAAATGGTCTTAGGCTTGTTAGCGGTCTCATTGATCATAAAAGCAATTTGAGTGAAATATCTATCCAACCTTTCGCCATCTTCACCCTCATCTTCTAAAAATAAAATTTTATTACGCCAATTAAGTTGATTTTTAGTTGCAAAATTTCCCGATAAAACACTCACACAACCTCCCACAACATCTGAACTTAGGTCTTTAGGAGCGCCCTTGAGAAGTTTAATTTTATATTTTAATTGATTAATTTTACCTTTTACTAAATCAAAAATTATTTGTTGCGATGCCTTAGAAACCTTATTGTTAGCTATTTGATATAGCATTGGTGCGCATATAACTTGCCATCCCCAATTTTTTTGAACGTATGAAGCTATTGAAACTATATCGCTAAAACCAATTAAAATTTTTTTATTTTTTGGCTTCGGCATTTTATATAAAAAAGGTAATATATCTGCACTGCCATATCCTCCGCGATTACACCAAATAATTTTTGAATCTGGATTTTCGCAAGCATTTTTAAAATTTTTGAATCTTTCAATCGCTGAACAATTAGCAAAAAAATCATTACTCACTTCTTTAATCGAAACTAAATTTTCATTGAAAAAGTTCCATTCTAAATTATTTTTTTCCAATAATTTTTTAATTTTTTTGTTATCTTCAACCAAACAAGGAGTTGCTACTGATATAATATCTATAATTATTTTTTCCGTCGGCATTATTAAAAATTTTGAATTGTGTTTTGACTTTTATAACTTTATTATTTTGAGGAGCAAATCCAAAGAATTAAACGATTCTTTCTTGAAAGTAAACTCAAAAAATTGCGCTAAAACTCCCAAAAATAAATAATAAATGGCAACCGAAAAAATAATAATTTTTGACACCACTCTTCGCGACGGAGAGCAAGCCCCAGGCGCAACCATGAATATCGAAGAAAAACTATTAATTGCAAAAAACCTCGAAAAAATGGGAGTCGATGTAATTGAAGCTGGATTTCCAGTTGCTTCTGAAGGAGATTTTTTAGCAGTCAATAGAATTGCCAACACAATCAAAAATTCTACTATTTGCGGGCTAGCTCGCGCCAAAAAACATGACATAGAAATTACTGCCAAAGCCCTTAAAGGTGCCACAAAATCCCGCATTCATACTTTTATTGCCACTTCTTCAATTCACATGGAGTTCAAATTAAAAATGTCCTCCGATAAAGTTTTAGAAGCCATCAAAGACAGTGTTAGTTATGCCAGAAATAATTGTGATGAAGTTGATTGGTCCGCCGAAGATGCAACTCGCTCAGAACATGATTTTTTGTTTAAAGCCATCGAAACAGCAATAGCCTCTGGAGCTACTACCATCAACATTCCCGATACAGTTGGTTACACGACTCCTGACGAATATTTTGCTTTAATTTCGGCTATTAAAAATAGCGTTACAAACATCGATAAAGCCATAATTTCAGCGCATTGTCACAATGATTTAGGTTTGGCTGTAGCAAATTCTTTATCCGCTTTACGAGCTGGTGCTAGACAAATTGAATGTACAATAAATGGTATTGGCGAAAGAGCTGGTAACGCTGCGCTTGAAGAAATTGTGATGGCCATAAAAACTCGCCACGACATTTACAATTTTTCTAGCAACATCGACACCACTATGATTTCTAGAATTTCTAAATTAGTTTCAAATATTACCGGCTTTGTTGTTCAGCCCAACAAAGCAATTGTTGGAGCCAATGCTTTCGCCCATGAAAGCGGAATTCATCAAGATGGCATTTTAAAAAATCGCGCAACATACGAAATAATGTCACCACAATCGGTCGGAATTGAAAAAACTTCTCTTACTCTCGGAAAGCTCTCGGGACGATCAGCTTTTAAAGACAGACTTAAGGAATTGGGATATGATTTATCCGAACAAATTATCAACGAATCCTTTGTGCGCTTCAAAGATTTAGCTGATAAAAAAAAGGAAATATCAAACGAAGATTTAGTCTCGATTATTGACGGCTCTATCATTGAAAACCAAGCCCGTTATCAACTTATTGATTTAGAAGTAAATTGCGGTAACAACAAAGAGGCTAAGATTTTTATAAAAATAAGAATTGACACCATTATCGAACAAATTAGTTTTGTGTCGAAAGACGGTCCAGTCGATGCAATTTTCTCTGCAATTGATAAAATTATTCCTCACGGAGCAAAGCTCGAACTCTATAAAGTTGAAGCTGTAACCGAGGGCACTGATGCTCAAGCACATGTTCTTGTCCGTCTTAATCAAGATAACCGAATTTATTCAGCTACTGGCGCAGATACCAATGTTTTGGTTGCATCTGCAATAGCTTATATAAATTGTTTACAAAAAATAAAAAATAAAAATTAAATCTTTCAGGAGAAATATGTTTCCAAAATTATTTTCATTCACTTCCAAGGATATCGCTATTGACCTTGGAACTGCTAACACCTTAGTCTATGTTCGTGGTCAGGGCGTAGTTTTAAATGAGCCATCAGTCGTTGCTGTTTTGAATGAATCCGGAAAATCAGTTACTTGCGCTTTTGGTAACACGGCCAAAAGAATGTTGGGCAGAACTCCAGCCAAAATCGAAGCAATTCGACCATTAAAAGACGGTGTAATAGCTGATTTTAAAGTTGCCGCCGAAATGATTAAACATTTTATCCGCGAAGTTAATCAGACCAAAAGTTGGCTTGGTCCCCAAGTAATAATTTGCGTTCCCTCAGGCTCAACGCCAGTTGAGCGACGCGCAATTCAAGATGCCGCTGAAGGCGCTGGTGCAAATGAAGTTTACCTGATTGAAGAACCAATGGCCGCGGCAATTGGCGCCAATCTTCCCGTAACTGAGCCAACCGGTTCAATGATTGTCGATATTGGAGGTGGCACAACTGAGGTTGGCATACTTTCTCTTGGAGGAATTGTTTATTCACGATCAGTTCGTGTTGGTGGCGATAAAATGGACGAGGCAATTATTTCTTACATTCGTCGCTATCAAAACCTTCTAATCGGTGAATCAACTGCCGAAAGAATCAAAAAAACTATTGGAGCCGCCTGCCCTCCAGAGCAAGGTGATGGACTTGTGATTGAAGTTAAAGGTCGAGATTTATCAAACGGTATACCAAAGGAAATGATTTTAACCGAAAGACAAATCGCTGAAAGCTTAATGGAGCCAGTCGAACAAATTGTTGATGCAATAAAAGTTGCACTTGAATGCACTCCCCCAGAACTTTCTTCAGATATAGTTGAAAGAGGTATTGTTTTATCGGGTGGTGGCGCGCTATTAAAAAATCTTGATCATGTTATCAGGCAAGCCACTGGTCTTCCAGTTTTTGTTGCCGAAGATCCACTATTGTGCGTTGTAAATGGTTGTGGAAAAGTTTTAGAGAATACTAAAATGTTCAGGGCCACACTCTTTAGACAAGATTAATCGATAATCTTAAATGCAAAACTACTTAGACTCATCATCACCTAAGTCAAACCTTATAATTAAACACAGTTTGAATTTAGTGTTTAAAAAAATTGAAACTGTTTTTTTTATTTTTCTTTGCATAATTTGTCTAATCACTTCTAAGCTTAATCGAGAAATTAATAACAAAATCAACAACTCCTTCATCTCAATTTCTAGGCCCGTTGTAAAAATCATATCCTTTCCTATTAACACCTCAATTGATGTTTTTGTTAATTTTAACAAATTAATAATTGCTAAAAAAGAAAATGTTCAACTTAAAGAAGAGCTTTTTAAGTTACAAAATTATTATTTAACAACATTAGCAATTCATCAAGAAAACAAAGAGCTTCGCAATGCTCTGAATTTCGTAAAATCAAAAACTGAAAACTACAAAATAGCGCGCTTAATCGGGATGTCTCATCAAGCCTTCAATCAAAAAATATTAATTGATTCAGGTTTAAATAGAAATATCAAAGAAGGTCAAATAATCACTGGTAATCGTGGAGTTATTGGTCGTGTTGCCGAAGTATTTGAAGATAAATCACGAATTATGCTTCTCACAGATACCAACTCCAGAATTCCCATTATTGCTTCAAGAACGAGAAATCGCGGTATTCTCGCTGGGAACAATAATGGCCTTATGGAAATATTATACCTCCCAAAAAATCATCAAATTGCTCTTGGGGATAAGATTTTTACATCTAGCGACGGTGACGTAGTTCCGCCCGGTCTTCTGGTTGGGATTGTTCGCAAAATCGATAAGAATTTTGTTTATATAACGGGAGTTGAAGACATAAATAGTCTTAATATTGTTTCAATTATTGATTATTAGATTCTACAAAATTTGATTGTGCTTTCAAAATAAATGGAACTTGAAAAACTGTAAAAATAATTGAAATGGTCATCATTCCAAAGACCTTAAATTGCACCCAAAAATCGGTTGAAAAATTTCTCCAAATAGCTTCATTTAGAATCGCCAGACCAACAAAAAATAACGCCCAACGCATTGACAAAGTTTGCCAATCTTTAAATGACATTTTAATTTGTTCTCCTAGCAAATAGTTCATCATGGGTTTATTAAAATAATATCCGTAAATCAGAATTATCGCAAAAATTAAATTGATAATCGTTGGCTTTATTTTGATAAAATAATCGCTATCAAAGGCAATTGATAAGCCACAAAACACTCCCAGAATAACACCAGAAAATGTGGCGACTTTGGGAATTTTTTTAACTAAGATGTAGCTTGATACTACAGCTAAAAAAGTCGCTAAGAGCATCGATAAAGTCGCAAAAAGCAATTTGTCTTCAACTATTGAAAATTTATAACAAACAAAAAAAACTATCAGAGGTAAATAATCGTAAAGAAACTTTGTGAAAGATTCGTGATTTTGATTGCTATTTTTATTCACAACTAGCTCCAGAAATGTTGGTGTTGTTAGCTACAATCAATAAAACTTTATAAATCATTTTTTTAGTTTTAATTAATTCATCATAGTTGACATCGCCGGTTGAGAAATTGTTTGGAATATCGATAACCCTAATTCCACCACCCTTCATTCCTATTATAGCTTTTTCAATCAATTTGTTAAAACCTTCACCGATCTTAAATGTGATTTGCGATTGATTTATGAGGTTATTTGAATCTTTTTCTAAAAGCGAATATTGAATTGAAACTTGACTACCGCACAAAGCCTCTGGAGCCTTATCGCCAATAAGCAAATCATCAAAACTTATTGGACCTAAATCTTGCGAAGGTGAATTGCTATCATTGTTAAAATCTTGATCATCGGAATTATAATTAGCTCCAGATGATGATTTTTTGGCAATATTTATAGCATTTTTAAGTCCATCAACAGAATCACCAAAATTTATTTTGCTAAGCTGATAAGAGGCGGTTCGAGGATCATTTTTTGTTTGCTCATAGAGATAAAAAATAAATAAAATGGTAACAATAATTTTTACCAAAGGCATTTTTAAGAAATTATTGATATTCATATTCTTTTACAATTAATTTACCTTGTCTAACAATCGAGATTTTTTCATTTTCAATTTTAACAATCGTTGATGATATTTTGCTAGTTTTTTTTCCGCATATTAGCAAATCCAAATCCTTTAGATTTTTTTTTATTGCGTGCGGTGACGAACAGGCTTCTTCATTACTTTTATTGGCACTCGAAACCGCTAAAATCCCGTCATATTTCGTAAATAATTTGCGAATAAAAAAACTATCAACAATTCTAAAACCGATAAATTTATTATGATTATTATTTAGGTTTTTAGCCAAATTTTTTCGCGCATATTCGGTTGTTTCAAGTATTATGGTGATAGCTCCAGGTGTATATTTATTGATGATTAAATCTGCAACAAGATTGGTTTTAAAAAATCTAGAAACTTGAGTTTTATCAGATAAAAAAACTGCAATTGGTTTATTTTTATTACGATTTTTTAATCGGTATAAATTATTAACAGCTTTAGTGCTCGTTGCATCCACAGCAAGTCCATAAACTGTATCGGTAGCAAAACAAATTACT
>VGDJ01000047.1 GCA_016869775.1 Alphaproteobacteria bacterium | reverse complement strand
AGCTTTTGCACACGGATTAAATATCCACTTCAAATTAATCAACCCGAGAGCAGACTTAGATGTGTTTATGATCGCGCCCAAAGGTCCCGGCCATACAGTTCGTGGCGAATATATTAAGGGTGGTGGAGTCCCTTGTTTGGTTGCAGTAGCTCAAAATCCTTCTGATAAAGCACTAGAAATAGCGCTATCTTATGCATCTGCAGTTGGAGGTGGCCGCTCAGGAATTATCGAAACAACTTTTAAAGAAGAATGCGAAACTGACTTATTTGGTGAGCAAGCTGTTTTGTGTGGCGGAGTTACTGCCCTTATTCAATCAGGCTTCGAAACCCTTACTGAGGCAGGCTACGCTCCCGAAATGGCCTATTTTGAATGTTTGCACGAAATGAAATTAATTGTTGACCTACTCTATGAAGGCGGAATAGCTAATATGAGATACTCAATTTCCAATACTGCCGAATATGGAGATCTAACTCGCGGACCACGTATTGTAAACCAACAAACCAAAGCTGAAATGAAAAAAATTCTCGAAGAAATTCAGTCGGGCAAGTTTGTTGAAGAATTTATGAATGAAAATAAAACCGGCAAGAAAAACTTTGAAGCCCTTCGCGCCAAAGGGAAATCTCACTCAATTGAAGCTACTGGCGATAAACTTCGAGCCATGATGCCATGGATTGCCAAAAACAAACTGGTTGATAGAAATAAAAATTAATTTCATTAAATTTAATTTAATCAACAAAAGCCCTCGTTAGGTTTTAAAGCTTAGCGAGGGTTTTTTATATCAAAATCAATTTCGTAAAAAACAAAATTTGTATCCAAGCTTTCAATTTTATTTTTACTAATTTTTGTAAGTTTTTGTTCAAACTCTTCAAGCTCATTTCCTTTTAGTTTTTCATTTTTAGGTAATTTTATTTTTAAGGTATTCATAAAAATATCTCTCTGTACCCAAACTCCAACAAAACCCTGGTTTATGATTTCATCGATAAAATTATTAAATTCTAATTTTACGACATTTTCTTGCCATTGATGGGATTTTCGATTTTTTGGAACTGGGTAAGAAAATCTTAAATTGTCAGAAAATATATATCCAATCGATGATAAATAATTATCGTATGGTGATTCGGGAAATCCATTTACTGGCGTTACGAATATCAGCGAACCCCTAGGCAAAGAACTCTCGACTTTCTTAACAAAATCTTGATAGATTTGATATTTTTGCTCGGACTGCGGATTGATAATTTTTTTTCTATCTCCCGCCTGATCAAGAAAAGCCAAAATTGAGATAATGATAATTAAAAATTTGGTAACCACATTTTTGTTAAAAAATTTCTTTTGTTTAATAATTTCATCAAATAACAAGCCAAACAAGAGATAGCTCAAAAAAATAAACAAAATATTAAATCTCGCCAAAGACCTAATATTGGTAAAAAAAAGATTTAAAAAAGCGTGAAAACTTTCAGATTGAAAAAAAAGGATTGCAATAAGATTGAGGCCAGAAATAAAAACTAAGATTCGATATTTTTCGTCGGTAAAATTTAAACTTAGAAATTTATTTTTGTAACCAGGGTTACTTAAGGCTTTGCTCATCACTTGAGCAATTAATAAACAAAATCCAATTGATGAAAATAAGCCAATCGAAGAATATTTTTTTTCTCCCATTAAATTGTAACTTAAAACGAAAAAATTGTTTAGTTTAACAAAAATTTCTAGAAAATGATTTTGAACGGGAATAAGCATAGAGCTAATTGATAAACCGTGAACAATAGATTCAAAAGAACTTCGTGTTATTATATCATTATGTCCATTTTTAGCCCAAAATAATAAAACCGGAACTATCGTAAAAAAAGCAAAAAATATCGAAAAAATTATTAGTAAAATATTGGAGAAAAAATTTATATCGAATTTTTGCCAACGAAATAAATGCAAAAATGTGGTCAAAAATAATAAAATTATTAGCAAATACCCATAATATGCACTCGAAAAAAATGATAAATAAGATATAAATATTATTAAAAAATTTTGTTTTATTGATGATGAATTTATAAAAAGTTTTTTATCTTTATAACTACAAAATACGAACTGATTTTCATATATCCGATAACACAATAATACAATAAAGGGCACTGTAAAAAAATGCCCAACTGACATCCAGCCAAACGAGTTCATTCTGGCATTTGCCAAGGAAAATAAAATTGAAAAAATTGTACTATTAAATTTTGAAATTTGGAACTTTAGAAGGACATAATTTGTAGAAATTGCTATAACAATTACGGAAAAATAAAAATATATTCCATATATCATAAAAACATCCCTAGTAAACCAGCCCAAAAACCTAAAAAGTAAAGTTATTAGCAGATTATGGATCATCACATGATCATTAAAACAATTCACATCTAAAGAGGGGTTGGCAACAAAATTATTGCAAAAATCACCATTGTTAATAACGGTTTTTAAATAAAAAATTGCACCCAAATAATCATAGTTCAAAGGATCAATTTTATGTACATCATATTGATAATAAATTATTGCTACCAATAATGAAATCAATGGTGCAAAGCAGTAATAAGAAATTGATTTAAGAAAATTACTCATGATTATTTAAATATATTTACATAATAAAAATTGACCTTAATTTAAATTCATCATGAAAATTTAAAAGAAAAATTTCACTAAAATCTTATGGTCAACCCGACAATAATTATTTTATCAGCTGGCAAAGGCACTAGAATGAAGTCAGATCTCCCAAAAGTTATGCACAAAATTGCAGGTCGAGAAATGTTAAATATGGTTATTGATGAGGCCAAAAAAATTAATCCCGCAAATATTTCGATCGTAATTTCCGATGAAATGCTAAACTATCAACATAAAATTTCTTCGACCCACAAAAATTTAGTTTTGGATTTTGTTACTCAAAATGAACGCAAAGGCACGGCTCATGCAGTTTCTTGCGCTATCGAATCATTTAATAGCTCTAAAAAATTAGCTAAAAAAGTTCTAATTTTATATGGCGATACGCCACTTATAAATCATCAAACTCTCCACAAAATGCTTGAAAAACTAAACAATTTTTCGCTGTGCATTTTAGGATTTGAAGATGAAAATCCCAATTCATACGGAAGATTAGTTATCGATGAAAACAACCATCTCAACAAAATCGTCGAATTCAAAGATGCTAATGAAATTGAACGAAAAATTGCGCTTTGTAATTCAGGTGTAATTGCCGTTGATGGCGAAATTCTTCCAAAACTTCTTGCTCAGGTTGATAACAAAAATTCGGCTCAGGAATTTTATTTAACCGATATTGTTGGGATAGCCAATCAAATTGGCTTAAAATGTACCTTCATCAAAACCAACAACCACGAGGTTTTAGGGGTTAATTCTCGTAGCGAACTCGCAATGGTCGAAAAAATTAAACAAAAACAAATCCGCTACAAAATGATGGAATCTGGGGTTACTTTAGTTTCGCCAAAAACTGTTTTTTTTAGCTTTGATACCGAAATTTCTAACGATGTTATTATTCACCCGAATGTTGTTTTCGGAGTTGGTGTTGTTATCGAAAAAAATGTTGAAATAAAATCATTTTGCCATATCGAGGGAGCGCATATAAAAAGCCATTGTTGCGTTGGCCCTTTCGCAAGAATTCGCCCTAATACTACCTTGAACGAGAATGTAAATATTGGCAATTTTGTTGAAATCAAAAAATCTGAGATCGGCGAAAATTCTAAAATCAACCATTTGAGCTACATTGGCGATACCATAATCGGCACAAAATCAAATATTGGCGCTGGTACAATCACCTGCAACTACGATGGTTTTAACAAATATCAAACCAAAATTGGTGATAATGTTTTTATCGGGTCAAACTCGGCTTTAGTGGCACCACTATCAATCCAAGATGGCGCCATTATTGGAGCTGGCTCAATAATTACCAAAGATGTTGAATCTAATGAATTGGCGGTCTCGCGAAGCCCTCAAAAAAATATTAATCAAGGCGCAATAAAATTCCGCAACTCCAAAAACCCCAAAGATCATGAATAAAAAATACTTATTTTTAACCATATTTTTGTTTTTTGTTTCTTTGAGTAACGAGTCAAAATCTGCTCAACAAATTCAAGAAGTCAATTATTTTGCTTCACTCAGGGCCAACGAAACCAACGTCAGATCAGGACCGGGGTCAAATTATCCAATTAAATATTCATTCAAAATAAAAAATTTACCTATCAGAGTTGTAAGTGAATATGATAATTGGTGCGAGATTGAAGATTACGAAGGCTCAAAAGGCTGGATTGCTCAAAATTTGATAACAAAAAAACGCCATGTTTTAATTTACAGCAAAAAAAATATTATCGGAATGTTTGTTAAAAAAGACCCCAATTCTAGAAAAATTTTTAATATCGAAAATTTCGTAATTGGCGAATTATTAAAATGCGAAAAATCTTGGTGCGCTATAAAAATTAACGACAAAAAAGGCTGGGTTCATTCACAAGACTTATTCGGCATTGACAATCTTGATCTTCAATAAAAATTCCAAAAATGACAAAATCAAAAATTTGCTTTCTAATTATTGCCCTGAGCCAATTTATAATAAGTGGATGCACAAATTTTAAACTTGCTTCAAAACCATATTCGAATGATCAATGGCATGGAGATGAATTTTCAGGTTTTAGCCAATATAAATCAGTTATTGGCGAAAAATATATGATTTCTACTTCCGAAAAATTAGCCTCCATGGCCGGCGCCGAAATACTTGAAAATGGCGGAAATGCCATTGATGCAAGTATTGCTTCACAATTAGTCTTAAATGTTATTGAACCTCATTCTTCAGGAATTGGTGGCGGATTATTTTTGCTTTATCACGATAAAAAATCAGGTAAGAATATTTATTTCAATGGTCGAGAAAATGCCCCAATTGCAAGCTTTCCAGAGATGTTTTTAGATACCGAAGGAAATCCACAAAAATTTTTTGAAGTAGTTGGAACTGGTGTTGCAGTTGGAACTCCGGGGGCTTTGCACGCCATGTTTAATGCTCACCAACGATATGGTAAAACACCATGGAAAAAACTATTTGTAAAAGCCATAGATATTGCTCGAGAAGGTTACCCAATTTCTCCAAAAATGTATGCCAATTTAAAATCGATTAAACACCTCTCAGAATCGGACGGAATGCGCATCTATTTTGACAATGATGGCCAACCCAAAAAAACCGGCACTATCATCAAAAATTATCAGTTAGCTAAAACTCTCGAAACCATTGCCAACAAAGGTATAAAGCCATTTTATGAGGGTCAAATCGCCCAAGATATTGAGTTTGCTGTTAAAAATTCAAAAAAAATGGCGGGATATTTAACTAAGGAAGATTTAAAAAAATATCGCTCTACATCTGGCAAATTAATTTGCGCTAAATATCGCCAAACCTACAAAATATGCTCAATGCCATTGCCGAGTTCTGGCGGTATTACAATTTTGCAAACTCTTGGAATTCTCGAAAATTTTGATTTATCAAAATACAAACCAAATTCACTCGAAGCTATTCATCTAATTCTGGAAAGCTTGAAATTAGCTTATGCCGATCGCAATAAATATTTAGGTGACATTCCTACCGTTCCAATCAAGCAAATGCTCGATAAGCAATATTTAAAAATGCGCGCCCAAACTATCAAAACTAATCAAGCAAATATCAATGTTCGTCCGGGTGATTTTGTTACTTCCAAAAAATTTATAACTAATTCAAACAATACTATTTCAAAAATTTATTATCCAACCCCCGAAAAACCCTCAACAACTCATCTTTCGGTTGTCGATCAATATGGCAATGCCGTATCTCTCACAAGCAGTATAGAATATCCCTTTGGATCAACTTTGATTGTTGATGGGTTTTTTCTAAATAATCAAATGACCGACTTTTCATTTTTACCATCTGTCGATGGAAAATTGGTGGCCAATCGCGTCGAACCCCTTAAGCAACCCCTTAGTTCAATGTCACCAACTTTTGTTTTCGACAATAAAAATCGATTAGTTGAGGTCGTTGGCTCGCCAAATGGTCCGCGCATTATTCAACATGTTATAAAAACATTAATTGCCACCCTTGATTGGAAAATTGATATCCAAGAAGCCATTTCACTGCCTAATTTTATTGCTCTAAACGGAATCATCGAACTCGAAAAAAACACCGACCTAATATACTTAAAAAAACCTTTGCAAAAAATAGGACATAAAGTAAAAATCACCCACATTACGAGTGCAATTCAGGCTATAAAAATCGAAAATTCCAAACTATACGGTGGCGCTGACCCCAGAAGACAAGGGTCTGCAATCGGTAAATAGTTTACTAAAAAAATTAACTCTTCTCTAAAATATGAAATTATATATTTATTTATTGTCACTATTGATTTTAATTAATTCTAATAGCTTTGCTAAAGAATTAGACCTCAAAGATAAAATCAAAAATACCAACATCGAAATTGAAAAAACTGATAGTCGTGAATCGATTCAACAAATTGACTTCAAAAAACTTTTTTCTGATGCCGAGAATTATTTTAATAAAGCAAAAGCATGGAAGCGATTAAAATGTGAACCAAAAACTGGATTTATTTGCACTAAACACGAATGTAAAAAGCGCGCCATATCTTCATTATTAATTTTAGATAAAGATAAAAAAATTATAAAAAGATGTGAGGCTGACGGTATGTGCGAGAGTTTTAAAGCTCAATTCGAGCAAACTGGAGTTTATTTTAACGTTCAAACATCTGGACCGGTTGGCACATTAGTGCGCGTCTTAGGCGATAGTCGTTTTAAAGAAATTGCCAGCGTTGGTCTCGATGCTTACATTGCCAATGGAAATTGCGAAGTAATTGGAGTAGAAGAGTTTCCCGATAATGAGAGCGACATCATTAATTAATCAATGAATTACCAACACCACTTTCACGCGGGTAATTTTGCCGACATATTTAAGCACTTAGTTCTCATCTTTTGCCTTGAAAAACTTCACGAAAAATCAAGTTCGTTTCTAGCTATCGATACTCATTCCGGCCTTGGAAAATACGATATAAATAACGAAAAATCGTTAAAAACTAACGAGTTTAATGAAGGTCTCAAAAAAATTTTATTGCAAACCAATTTTCAAGAAATTTTACCAAAAAAATTTCTTGAAATTTTAGCCAAAATAAATCTTTGCAACATCGATAACTTACCCCAAAATTTAAAGTATTATTGCGGTTCGCCAATTATCATAAAAAACTTTTTGCGCTCTCAAGATAAAGCAATTTTTGCCGAAACTAATCATGATGTATTTTACGGATTAAAGCGCAATTTTGCTGGCAATAAAAAGATTTTATGCACGCAAGAAAATGGCTTCGAGCTAACCAAATCAAAGCTTCCTTCTATCGAAAAACGCGCCATTATTTTGATTGATTCTGCTTTTGAAAAAAATCATCAGAAGATTTCTAGTGATTATGAATTAGCAATTGAGTCTCTGCAAAACGGTTATAAGCGCTGCTCGAATGGAATATATTTGCTGTGGCATCCAATTATTGAAGGAGATGAAAAAAATTTAGAAATTTTTTATCAAAAAATTTTAAATCTGAAATTTGAAAAAATTCATCACTTAATTTTTGATGTAGGTAACAACTCAACAAAATCTTCAAAAATGCATGCTTGCGGGATGTTTGTTTTCAATATGCCGTGGCAAGTTGATGAAAAAATTAAACTATATTTTCCAAAAATTTTAGGGTATTTAAAAAACTCCTCGGGTGAATTTTTTGAACTCAAAAATTTAAAATAATTTTAATTATTTTATTAGATGAAATTCACAAACCTAAAGAGCAAAAGACAAAATGCATAAAACACCAGCGATTAAGCTTATATACAAAATTATCACGAAATTTTTGTTGTTGAGTGAAAAAATTCGCTCTTTGATACCTTTTTGTTTTTTATAGCTAAGATTTTTTGATGAATCGGTTTTCAAGCCCTGACGTGATTGATAAAACTCAGCTTCTATAACCCTACCCTCATCCCCAATATTGTGTTGATTTAAATCGGCTTTACTTCTAAAAATTTTATTAACCAATTTTTTCAAAAATAATTGCCAACAAATATAAATTAAAATTGGCGTTAAAGCTGGCCAAATCTTCAGCAAAATTTTCATTAACATAGCTTATATTTATGATTTTTTTTCCTGCCATCGACATTAAGGACAGTAAGTGTGTTCGTCTTTATCAAGGCGATATGAACCAATCAACTATATTTAATAACGATCCTGCAAGTCAAGCTTTAGAATTTGAAAAATTGGGGTTTAAGTTTTTACATCTTGTTGATCTTGATGGCGCATTAAATGGCAAAATAACCAATAAACAATCCATTAATGAAATTCTCAAATCAATTAAAATTCCGATTCAACTTGGGGGTGGAATTAGATCACTTAACGACATTGAAGAAGCTTTGTCTTGGGGGATAAATCGCGTTATTCTTGGTACTATTGCTCTCAAAAATCCACAATTAGTTATTGAGGCTTGCAAAAAATTTCATGGCAAAATTGTTATAGGAATCGATGCAAAAAATGGCGGAGTCGCAACTCAAGGCTGGGTCGAAGATTCAAAAATTTCGGCAATTGAACTCGGAAAAAGACTAGAATATTGTGGAGCAAGCGCCATTATTTATACCGACATTTCACGCGATGGAACCATGGCTGGCTTTGATGCAAGTGGTACCAAAAAACTTGCTGAAAATCTTCTTATTCCAATAATTGCTTCTGGTGGAGTAGCTTCAAGCGAAGATGTTAAAAAAATTCGAGAACTC
>VGDJ01000046.1 GCA_016869775.1 Alphaproteobacteria bacterium | reverse complement strand
TTAAAATCCAAAGTCAATAAATTAAAATTCTAATAATTATTATTTTTGAAGTTTATTAATTTTATTACATTTTTTAGTTAATTTTTTTAGTTATTTTCATGTCCGTAATTGTTAGATTTGCTCCCTCACCCACTGGTTATCTTCATATCGGAGGCGCCCGAACTGCACTCTTTAATTTTCTCTTTGCTAAACACAACAATGGAAAATTTTTACTAAGAATCGAAGATACCGATAAAGAGCGCTCAAGTCCTGAAGCCATTACCGCAATTATCGAAGGCCTTAATTGGCTTGGACTAAATCATGATGAAAATTATGTTCTTCAATCCCACAATGTTGATCGCCATATCTCGATCGCCCATCAACTTCTTGAAAATAATCGAGCATATTTATGTTACACTTCAAGCGAAGAACTTGAAGAAATGCGTCAATTTGCTGAGAAAAAAGGTGAGATTTTTCGTTTTAAAAGCCCATGGCGCAATAAATCACTTTCGCAATCATCAACTATTAAACCAGTTATTCGAATCAAAGCACCTCAAGATGCCTCAACAATCATTGATGATTTGGTTCAAGGTAAAATTGAAGTCAAAAATTCTGAACTTGATGATCTAGTATTGCTCAGAAACGATAGCACTCCTACTTATATGTTGGCAGTTGTTGTTGATGATCATGACATGGAAATTTCTCACGTTATTCGCGGTGACGACCACCTTACTAATGCATTTCGCCAAAAAATTATTTATGAGGCAATGGGTTGGAATATTCCAAAATTCGCTCATATTCCTCTAATTCATGGTCAAGATGGCGCCAAAATGTCAAAAAGGCATGGCGCTACTTCAGTAATCGAATACAAAAATATGGGATATTTACCCGAAGCAATGCGCAATTATCTTCTCAGGCTGGGATGGTCTCACGGCAATGACGAAATAATTTCTGATCAACAAGCAATTGAGCTTTTTGACATAAAAAATATTGGCAAATCACCATCTCGCTTTGATTTTGCAAAACTAAATTTTTTAAACAAAAATTATATTAAAAATAAATCTAGCGAAGAACTAATTGTTTTGATTAAAAATCAACAATTACTAACATTTTCTGACAATGAAAAATTAAAACTATTAAAAGTTATCAATTTTTCAAAAGAAAAAGTGGAACTCTTAACACAATTGGCTGATATATGCCAAGTTTATCAAGAAAATTTTCGTAACGAAATTAATTCAACAGACACAAAAATTATCGATGAAAAAATTGAAATTTTAAGAAATTTAAAAATTATTTTTGAACAAATTACAGATTGGAACCACGATAATATCAAAAATTCATTAGATAATTTTTGTAAACAACATAATTTAAAAATTAAAGATTTTGGTCCGGTTCTCAGAATCGCACTTACCTTTTCATCAGCCTCTGCTGGTGGAATCTTCGATGTTGTTGATATTTTAGGAAAAACCGAAGTTATTGCCCGAATTAATCTTGTTATATAAAATCTTGTGAATTAACTTCGCTTTTTTTAAAAGCTCTCGACAACTTACCAATTTTAGCAAAATTATTAATTACAAATTTCACATAGCATGAAAAAATTTCTTACTATTTTGTCGATTCTCTTTTTTGAAATGTCAATTGCCGAAGCTGGGATTCTGAGCCCATTAGCCGACACTTTTATAACTGTCGAACTCAGTAAATCTGCTTTATCTCACAAATCAATTAATTCGGATTTTAAAAACCAAAATGATTTTGTCGCAAGCCTAAAACAATTCGATGATATTGCTTTTGGTGGACATCTTCGGATCGGAAAATACTTAGGATTTAATTTAAATTGGTCACAAACTTCTCTT
This sequence comes from Alphaproteobacteria bacterium, assembly GCA_016869775.1. Classification (GTDB taxonomy): domain Bacteria; phylum Pseudomonadota; class Alphaproteobacteria; order Rickettsiales; family UBA1997; genus CAILUF01. The sequence goes on along the minus strand of VGDJ01000046.1, from coordinate 6,977 downwards.
AAAAGCAATAGTTTAAATGGCTTTCAATCTCTTCAAGATAAAGCAAAATATAAATCAGATCAATTCAACGCTACAACCTTGCTATTTTTGCCAATTATTACAAAAAGAGCTGAATTATTTTTTGAAGGTGGGATTGTTGACATTGGCAGTAAGCTCCATTATACTCCAACCGGCGGTGCAAAAGTTGAAAAAAAATCTCATCAAACTATGTTTTTATACGGAATTGGAGCGCAAGTTTCTCCTCTAGGTGGTGATTTTATTCGCATATCAGCTCAACGCTACGCCGGAAGAATTGGACTACTCGATGCCAATTACACAACATTTCGTATTGGTTATTTAAAATCCTTCTAATTTCTTAAAAATTTTTGGAAAGCCTTCCATAATTTAAAATCAATTATTTGTCATGTTTAGCAATTACTTATTCACCTCAGAATCAGTTTCCGAAGGTCATCCAGATAAAGTTTGTGACCAAATTTCTGATAGCCTAGTCGATGCGTATTTGCTTAAAGATAACCAATCTAGATTGGCAATTGAGACCTTTGCGACTTCTAATCGAGTAATAATTGGTGGCGAAATTCGCGCGCCCGAAATTGCTAAAAACGACTTTGAAAATATAGTCCGCCAAACCATCAAAGATATTGGCTACGAGCAAGACGGCTTTAATTGGAAAAATGTTGAAATTACCAATTTACTTCATTCCCAATCTCCAGATATTGCTCGGGGAGTAGATGCTAATATCAATAAAGATGAGGGTGCTGGTGATCAAGGAATCATGTTTGGATATGCATGCGATGAAACCTCGGCGTTAATGCCAGCAACAATTTTTTATGCTCATCGAATTTTACAAAATATTCTTAGCGCCGTTCGTCAACAAAAAATTCCCCGATTAGGGCCCGATGCCAAAAGTCAAATAACCCTAAAATATGTTGATCAAAAACCCGTTGGTGCTGACAATATTTTAGTCTCAATTCAACATCCTCAAGGCTACACGCAACAAAAAGTCCGCGAAATTATATACCCAATTGTTAAAGCGACTATGCCAGAAGGCTGGATGTGCCCTGAAGATAAATTTCTTGTTAATCCAACCGGTAATTTTGTTATTGGAGGTCCCGATGGCGATGCTGGTTTGACTGGTCGAAAAATTATTGTTGATACATATGGCGGAGCATCTCCTCATGGTGGAGGAGCTTTTTCTGGTAAAGACCCAACTAAAGTTGATCGTTCTGCTGCTTATATGGCAAGATATCTAGCTAAAAATATTGTGGCTTCGGGCTTGGCTTCGAAATGCACTTTACAAATTGCGTATGCGATTGGAATTTCTCAACCATTATCACTTTTTATAAATACTCATAATTCTTCAAAATCAGGAATGCTAGAACCAGAGTTGGTAAAAATTATCCAAGAACTGGTAGATCTGTCTCCTCGAGGCATAAGAAATTATTTACAATTAAACAAGCCGATATACAGAAGAACCTCTTCGTATGGGCATTTTGGTCGCGAGCCAGATAATGATGGGGGTTTTTCGTGGGAAAAAACTGATTTAGTCCATAAGCTCAAAAAATTTTTATAATTAAAATGTTGTACAATATTTTTCTAGTTGCATTGGGAGGCGCAATTGGCTCAGTAATGCGCTTTTCAGTCTCTGAAATTTTTATCAAATCATGCAAAGGATTTGAACATATTTTTGGCAAGTTTCCGGTTGGGACATTTACTGTCAATGTTGTCGGATCAATGTTTGCTGGCATAGCTTATTATTTCATTATCAGAAATTTTGATGAGTCATCAAGTCAAATTAAACACTTTTTTTTAACAGGGATTCTCGGGGGCTTCACAACATTCTCAGCGTTTTCATTGGATTTTTTTCGACTATTTAATTCCGGCAATGTTTTAATTGCGGTTGGTTATGCATTTTTATCGATTTTTTTATCGGTAAGCATCTTAGCTGTGAGTTTTCACGTAACAAAAATTATTTTTCCATAATGTTATCAATCATCGTAAGTGATGAACACAATTCTCAAAGAATTGATAAATTTTTGTGTAAAAAATTTGATATTTCGTTTTCATTATCTCAAAAAATAATTCGTGAAAAAAAGATTAAAATTAACAACAAAAAAGCTCAAATTAGTGATAAGTTAAACATCGGCGACCAAATCTCGATTTTTGAAAAACTCAATCTTCGAAAACAAAATCTGCTCTCAAAACCCAATATCTCAATCGAAAAACAAAAAAAATTTTGGCAAAATATTATTTTTGAAGATGAAAATATTATCGCAATCGATAAGCCATCTGGCTTGGCAACTCAAGGTGGTAGCCTTATCGATATTTCGGTTGATGATTACGTCAAGCTCAAAAAATATCATTTAGTGCACCGTCTCGACAAAGATACTAGCGGGGTTTTGTTGATTGCAAAAAATAACCACAGCTCAGAACTTTTAGTTGAAGCTTTCAAAAACAAAACAATTCGCAAAACCTATATTGCATTGGTTTTAGGGCATGTTAAAAAAAACTTTGGAACCATCGATATTCCTCTTGCCAAACAGATGCTCGGAAAAAATGAAAAAGTTCAAGCGGATTTTGAATTTGGCAAAAAAGCCATTACGAATTATCGTGTTATTAAAAATTTTAATGATTTTACGCAACTCGAACTCAACCCAATAACAGGGCGGACCCACCAATTGCGCGTTCATTGCAAAGAAATTGGTCATCCGATTTTGAACGATATTAAATATGGGGGCAAAAAAGTAGATTTTAAAAATATTTTTCCTCGTCTTTGCCTTCATTCATTTAAAATTGAAATTCCGAATTATCGCCAACAAACTCTAGTCATAGAAACACGGCCACCGAACTTTACTTTAAAATAAAATGGCGTATAATTTTTACCAATAAGTTTGCAATAAACGCAATTTTAAACGCAATTTTAAACGCAATTTTCACTTATCTAAATTAATGACCAAACAAAACATTCAGCTCAATCCACATAAAATTGATGATGACAAAAATGAGAGTTTTTTGCGTCCAAGTTTTTTATCTGAATTTATTGGTCAACAAAAACTCAAAGAAAATTTAGAAATTTTTCTCAACTCCGCTAAAAGTCGGGGTGATAGCCTTGATCACACGCTATTTTATGGCCCTCCGGGGCTTGGTAAAACTACTTTGGCACAAATTATTTCTCATGAGATGGGAGTTGGTTTTAAAAGCACTTCTGGCCCCGTCATTTCTAAATCTGGCGATCTCGCTTCAATCTTAACCAATCTTCAAGCTGGCGACATTTTGTTTATAGATGAAATTCATCGTCTCAACAAAAATGTTGAGGAAGTTTTATATTCGGCAATGGAAGACTTTAAACTCGATATAATTATTGGCGAAGGACCTTCGGCTCGAGCCATAAAAATCGATTTACCTAAATTCACTTTGGTTGGCGCAACGACTCGACTTGGTTCAATTGCCAACCCCTTAAAAGACCGCTTCGGCATACCAATGCGAATCAACTTTTACGATATAAACGAACTCGAACAAATAATCAAAAGAGACAGTAAAATCTTAAATATCGGCATCGAAATACTAGCTTGTAAAGAGATCGCCAAACGCGCTCGTGGAACTCCTAGAATTGCTATCCGCCTTCTCAAAAGAGTTCGCGATTTTGCAATTAATGCAAAACTCGAAACCATTAATCAACAAATAGCTGATCACGCTCTAACTCAATTAGAAATTGATCAAAATGGCCTTGACTCATCCGACATACGCTATTTGCGCTTTATTGCCGAAAATTATCGCGGAGGCCCCGTTGGAATAGAAACTATTTCGTCGGCAATTAGCGAAGAAAAAGATACCGTTGAAGATTCAATCGAGCCTTATTTAATCCAACAAGGTTTTATCGAAAAAACCCCTCGTGGACGCGTAATTACCGAAAAAACTCGAAAAATTTTTAAGTGTTAAATTTAAGGATTTATGAATAATCGAAAAATTTTATTAATAATCACCGGAAGCGTAGCTTGTTACAAATCAATTGAATTAATACGCTTACTCAAAAAAGCTTCATTTGAAGTTAATTGCATTCTTACCAAGGGCGCTAAAGAGTTTATAACTCCTTTACTAGTTTCGGCGATTTCTGGAACCAAGACTTACGATGATTTATTTAGCGTTGATGACGAAACCGCTATGGGACATATCAACTTATCGCGCCATAATGATTTATTAATAGTTGCACCCGCAAGCGCTGATTTTATTGCTAAAATTGCCAATGGCTATGCCGATGACCTTGCTTCATCAACCATATTAGCCAGCAATAAAAAACTAATTTTTGCACCCGCTATGAATGAAAAAATGTGGCTTAATAGCGCAACACAAAACAATATTCAAACCCTTATCCGCCAAGGTTCAATCATGATTGAACCTCAAAAAGATATTTTGGCATGTGGCGAAGAAGGTCTTGGCAAAATGTCTGCGCCTCAAGATATTTTTGATAAAATTACTAATTTTTTTGACAACCAAAATATTCTGTCCAACAAAAATATTATTATTACTGCCGGAGCCACTCATGAGCCAATTGATCCAGTTCGATTTATCGGCAATAAGTCTTCGGGCAAACAAGCTCTTTATATCGCACAGAAATTATCTGAAATGGGGGCCAATTTGACAATTATTGCTGGCAACATTTCTCAACAAATAAACTTTCCGGTAAAAAGCGTTATTTCAATTAATTCTGCACAAGAAATGTTCAAAGCTGTTGATGATTCACTCAAATCTTTAGTAAAAGTTGATGCTTTCATTGGTTGTTCGGCAGTCGCTGATTATCGAGTAAAAAATTACTCATCACATAAAATTAAAAAATCTTCTCAGCCTTCTCTAACTCTTGAACTCGAGCGCAATCCAGATATTCTTCATCATGTTGGCACCAATTTAAATCGCCCAAAATTAGTTGTCGGATTTTGTGCCGAAAGCGAAAATTTACTTCTAAATGCTCAACAAAAGTTAATCTCTAAAAATTGCGATCTGATTATTGCCAATGACATCGAAAACGGCAAAATCTTTGGTAATGAGCAAACGCAAGGATTTATAGTTGATAAAAATGGTCACCGCGATTTTTCAAAAATTTCAAAAATTCAGTTAGCCGAAATAATTGGGCACTTGATTTCTACAAAACTTAAATAACCTTAAAAATACTAAAATTTCTAACTAAATAACTTGTGGTTAAAAATTTTTTTAAGGTTTTATGATTTTGAAAGACTGTTTTTAAGATATTGTTAAATAATTATCGATTTTCCAGATGCCAAAAAACTCTATAAAACTTGCCATTTCATGCGCTGATAAATGATTACCGATGACTAGCAAGATTTTTTGGTGATATTCTTTTAGCCATTTTTTTTCTGGATATGTGAGCATCCTAAAATCAATTAAATCAAGATCAAAAGGTGCTAAACTAAGAGTTTCAAATCCTAAAAATTTTTCGTTATGATCAATAACGAGCATCAAATTTTCTAAACGAATACCGTATTGCCCCTCTTCATAATACCCAGGCTCATTTGACAAAATCATACCCGCCTCAAGTGGAACATGAGAATTTTTACTAATTGAACAAGGTCCTTCATGAACCGATAAAAAACTTCCCACTCCGTGACCAGTGCCATGATCATAATTTTTTTGCACTTGCAAAAGATGGTAGCGCGCTAGAATATCAAGTTGTGAACCAGTTGTTCCGCGCATAAAAATAGCTCGCGCCAAAGCTATATGCCCCTTCAAAACTCGCGTATAATCACCAATCATCGACTCGCTGGGTTTTCCGACCAACATAGTTCTTGTAATGTCAGTTGTTCCGCAAAATTGAGAACCAAAATATTGTCCACCCGAATCAACCAAATATAAAGAATTACCAACAATTTGCTTATCGGTCGATGGCGTTGCGCGATAATGTATGATTGCTCCATTGGACTCAAAACCAGAGATTGTTTCGAAACTCGGATATAAAAAATGAGGGCAATCTTGTCGAAATTCAAATAATTTGTGTTCAGCCGAGATTTCAGAGATTTTTTGGGAATTTTTTTGAGAATTTTTAAACCAAATCAAAAACTTTGTAACTGCTATGGCATCATAAAAATGCGAGCTCCGAGAGCCATTAATTTCAACTGAATTTTTAATTGATTTAAGCTTCTCAAGTGGGCAAGTTTGGTGGAAAATTTTTAAATTATTTTTCTCGAAAACTTCATAAATCCAATAATTAGTAGTTTTAAAATCGGTTTGAATAGAAATTTTAGCTTGAATAAAATTTTTGAAATAGCTTTCAATCTCTACAAAATCAACAAAATCAACACTTTCAAGATTTAATTTGCCAACTCTGGATTTATCGCAAAATACTATCATTTTGCCATCTTTAAATAATAGTGCTTGAGTAATAAAAAGCGGAGTATTGTCAATATCACCACCTCTGATATTCAAAAGCCAATTAACATTTTCAGGCTTGGAAATAAAGATTCCGTCATATTTTAATGAGGCTAAAACTTTTTGTTTTTTTGAAGAAACGCTTTCGCCAACAATATTTTCTGAACAAGAATAGGCTTCATTATTGTTTATATTGGGCCTTTCAATCCATAATTCATCAATAGGATTTTTATGAACAAAAGTAATTTTTGTAAGAAATTTATCACATTCATCGATGAAATTTTTACTTAATAATTTTGGATCAACCGCCAAATTATGTTGTGAATTTAAATTCTCTTTTAACCACTCAAGTGGAGTCTTGTCGGCGATATTTATGATTTCATACTGATCGATGTCGATTTGTTGTTGAGCTTGAATTATGTAGCGTCCGTCAGTAAAAAAGTAATTTTTATCTTGGCCAAAAATAATTGTGGCATTTGAACCAGTAAAGCCGGAAATAAATTCTATTCTTTTGTGATTTTTGGGTAGGTATTCAAGAAAAAATTCGTTCGAATTCGGCAATAAAAAATAATCAAAATTATTTTTTAATAAAAAATTTTTTA
>VGDJ01000045.1 GCA_016869775.1 Alphaproteobacteria bacterium | reverse complement strand
AGAAATAAAAGCCCCAAGATCTGGTCGAAAAATTCCAAAATTTTTACCAGAATCTGATGTTAAAAAAATTCTCGATTCACTTTTGGCAGATCAATCTGAGTTTGGAATTAAATTATCTTGTATGCTTGAAATCATGTATTCAGCTGGGCTCAGAGTTTCTGAATTAGTTAATCTTCCAATTGGCGCCATTAAATATCGAGATAACGAGATTGATGATTTTTTAATAATTAAAGGAAAAGGGAATAAAGAGCGAATTGCTCCCTTAAATGAAACTTCAAAATATATCTTGAAAAAATATTTAGTTATGCGCAAAAACGTTGGCCTTGACTATTCTAGATGGCTTTTTGTTGGTAATTTTAGAGCAAAAAAAACTAATAAAATTCATCGTCATAATCCAGCTAGTATTAATTTTATTGATAAACCCTTGTCTCGGCAAAGGTTCAATAAAATGCTCAAAGAGTTAGCAATTAAGGTCAATATTGATCCTTCTAGGATTCATCCGCATGTTTTTAGACATTCTTTTGCAACTCATTTGCTTAATCGAGGTGCTGATTTAAGGGTTTTGCAAGAGTTGCTGGGTCATAGTGATATTTCAACCACAGAAATATATACTTCGGTTATGCATTCAAAACTAAGTGAGGCGGTTCTTAAAAATCATCCATTAGCAAAAATTAAAACCTGATATGAGCGATAAAAATATTGAAAATTCATCAAACAATAATTTAAAAAAAAATCTTTATCAAAATTTACAAGAAGCTATTAAAACAAACGATCAACAGAAGATTGGGCTTATTAATAGATTACAAATTGAAATCGAGAAGCTGTTGCTTATAAAAGAAATTCATAAAAATCAAAAATTACTCGAAGCTTTTAGAAATGATGTTATTACCGTTGAGCAAGAGGGGTCTTATCACTTAATTGAAATGATTTTATCTAAGGAAATTGAATTATTGGCTTGTGGTGATTTCGAGGCGATTGAAATGCTTGAAAAACTCAAAAAAAACGCCCAAAAAAAAATAGACGAATTATCAAAACTAGCACAAAAAATTCATCAAAATCAGCTTAAGCAGGTTCAGCAAAATGAGGTTTTTAAATTTCAAATTACACAAAATCCAATTGAGCAATATAGGCCAATTATACCTTATGACGGCTTTCACATTGAAAAATCTATAGGTGGAACTCTTATTCAAGTTCTTGATCCTGATATAAAAAATTTAGTAACCGAAGATATTGTAAATTCAAAGCCTCAAGATCTATCAAAAGCTATTCTAGATGAGATAAAAAATATAAAAAATACTCCCCGCGAATCAGTTGTTGATAGCAATCGAAATCTATCTAATGAAGAAATTAACACTCAAAAATCTTCCACTATCTTAAAAAAACCAGTAACTAGAGAAAATAAGGGTGAATGGACTAATCTTGTTAATAAGCAAGAAATCTCAAATAGAAATGTCACAAATATCAATGACGAAATAAATAACTCTAGAGCAAAATAAAGTTATTCATTGAGTCAGTTTTTTCCATATCAAGTAATAGATTAATCCTGCTGGGATACCGATTCCGGCTTCATAAATTTCATTTCCAAAATTAAAAAATCTCCATAATAACATTAATAACAGGCCGGTAAACATTGCTCCAAGTAATAACGATTGAGTAGGTTTTTTTTCTAAGCAATAAATTATAATAATTGGCGAAAAGCTACATGCCAGAGCTAACCAACCAAGCATGACCAGTGAAAAAACTGTTTGGCTATCTATGACTGCAATAATAAAACTAAAAAAAGTCACTAAAATAGTTGAAATTTTTGCAATCAAAAATGATTTTTTGGATTTTTGAAAAATATCATTTGATATAGTAGCCGAACAGCAAATTATTTGTGAGTCTGCAGTCGACATTGTAGCAGAAAAAATCCCAGCCACAATAAAACCAATTAACATTTCCGGTAAAACCATTTTAGCAAGAATTGGAAGTGAAAGTTCTGGATCGTAACCTATATGATTTTTAATTATAACTCTCGAGATAAGTCCAGTCAGAATGGTAAAAACAAAAAAAATGCTATACCAAGAATAATAATAGATTCTAATTTTTTTAATATCATTTGGGTTCGACATGGTCATAAAGCTAGTCATAATATGTGGTTGACCTATAATTCCGAGTCCGCCAAAAAACCATCCAAATAAAAATAAAGCGAGGCAGATTAATGGATTTTCAATACTATTTTTGGGTATAAGACTTAAGTAATTATTATCAATTGAATGAAGTGATTTTATAAAATTGTTAATTCCGCCATGAAAACCCAATGCCACAAAAAACAATAAAATCATTGATAAAATCATTATTATTGATTGAACTGTATTGGTCCATATAGAAGCTCGAATTCCACCCAAAAAACAGTAAATCAAAACAATTAAAGCTCCGATTGATACTCCAACAATTTCGTTCCAACCAAAAATTGCATGAATAGCTTTTCCACCGGCTCTTAGTTGCGCTGAAGCGTAAATTGATAAAAAAATTAATAAAATAATAGAAGACAAAATTCTTAAAAATTTAAATTCTTTTCCAGACCATTTAGCGATTGTCTCAGGGAAGCTTTGTGAATTAATTTTAGCAGAAATAATTCGAATTTTTTTGTAGGCAAAAAGTGAAGCGCAAAAGTCCCCAATCATCAGAGGAATAAAAATCCAAATAACCGCTAATCCATGAAGATAAGTATAGCCAATTACGCCAATAAACATGTAGCCACTATTGTTTGTGGCAACTGCGCTAAGCGCAATCATTATGGGCTTTTCATTACGGCTTGCTAAAAGGTAATCAGTTGAGTTGTTTTTGGATTTAAAGCTTGATAAAACCCCGATAAAAACGAATAGCAACATAAAAAATATGAAGCTTAAGAAAATCGTCATAAATCAATTATTGGTTAATTAAATCTTCACCAAAAATTCTTTGGTAGAATTCATTAATAATGGGTTTCTCTTCATCAATAATTTTGTTAAAAAAACTTAAAATAAAAGCCTCTTTAATTGATTGGAAAATCTCAATATTTTTGCCCCATGAAATTAATGTTCGCAGAGAAATAAGGTTAGAAATATCTCCATTTTTGAAAGCTTCGCGGGATAAATTTGCCATTTTTACCATCAATTTCACTGATGGTTGATAGTTTTTAGCGCTTAAAAAAGGTAATTTTTTTATTAAAATATTTATTTCATGATCACTCGACAGATAATTAAGTGCTACAACCATGTTCCATCTATCCATTTGCGCTTGATTAATAAGGTTTGTGCCGTGATATATGCCCAAATCATCGCCAGCTCCAAGAGTATTTGAAGTGGCAAAAAGACGAAAATTTGGATGAGGTTCGATAATTTCATTTTCTTCGAGGAGAGCAAACTTGCCATTTTCTTCAAGGAGCCTCTGAATAACAAATGATACATCGGTTTTGATGGCGTCATATTCGTCAAGAACTAAAGCAATTCCGTTGCGAAGGGCAAACGGAATTATTCCTTCTTTGAACTCTGTAATTTGTTTATCATTTTTGAGTTTTATTACATCTTTACCAACTAGGTCGAGGCGGGTAATTTGAGAATCAAAATTAATTCTTAAACATGGCCAGTTAAGGCGAGATGCAACCTGCTCAATGTGAGTAGACTTTCCCGTGCCATGCATTCCTTGAATTAAAACTCGCTGGTTAAAAACAAAACCTGCTAAAATTGCTAAAGTTGTTTTTTGATCGAATAAATAATTTTTATCAAATTCTGGGACTAAATCCGTGGAGTTTTTGAAGCCCTGAACATCAAAATTGCAATTAATATCAAAGATTTTTTTGCAATCGATTTTTTGAATATTATTGTTAATTTTGTTCGACATTTTTGATTTTTTTTTAAATTATTGATTTCAAGATTTGAAATTCTAAAACAAACTTAAAAATTATCGCAACGTTTTCATGATAAAGTTCAAAATTTTCACAATTTTTCCTGATTTGTTTCCACAAATACTAGCAAAATCGATTACTGGAGAAGCTCTAAACAAAAACTTATGGCAAATTGAAGTTGTGAATATTAGAGATTATGCAACCGATGCGCGCAAAACTGTTGATGATACGCCATTTGGTGGTGGAGCTGGGATGCTGTTTAGGCCCGATGTTTTATATAATGCCATTTCAAAAAATATTGATTTTAATATTTCTAAAACATCAAAAATCCCTAAGATTATTTACCCATCTCCAAAGGGTCGAATTTTTAATCAAAAAATGGCTCAAGAATTATCTCAAGAAAGTGAAATTAACATAATTTGTGGTCGATATGAAGGTATAGATCAGCGCGTTATTGATATTTTTAAAATTGAAGAAGTTTCGATTGGAGATTTTGTCATATCGGGCGGTGAAATTGCGAGTTACGTAATTATAGATTCAATACTTCGAAATATTAAAGGAGTTTTGGGGGCTGAGCAATCTCTTCATCAAGAAAGCTTCGGAAATTCTCAATCAAGTGAATATGAATATTTACTTGAATATCCTCACTATACACGTCCAGCTGATTTTATGGGTTATAAAGTGCCAGAAGTATTATTGTCAGGACATCATGCTAATATTGAAAAATGGCGCAAAGACCAGGCAGAATCTATAACTAAAAAAAACCGCCCCGATTTATTTAATAAATATCAAAACAGTTAGATAGTTACAAATTGACCAACTATTAATTAAATTAATGAGGATGCTCTATAACTGGGTCTTGCATGATTATAATTTGGTTGGGAATAGGTATTTTTTGAGAAATTACACTAAAATAAGGGTTATAAATAGGCGCATAAAATTCAGAATAATAGGGAGCTAAATATGGATGTTGAGGGCTAATTATCTTCTTGTTTTCAGCGTGAATTATAGCGGTGCTTAATGATTTCGATTGTTCAATTTGATTACTTAAGTTGCTATAGTTGAAGGCTTGATTGGGATTTGTAGATGCTTGTGGGTCTGAAATTATTGATTTTGTTAAGCTAGGTTGTTGAGCATTGGGTTCTTGATATACAGAATTCATGGTATTTTTTATAATATCCATATCAAGAGTTGATGAATTGTATGGCTCTGGTGTTTCATTGGGTTTTAAATAAAAACTATCCCCCATTAAAGATTTGGTAATTTTTAAATGATAAACATTTCTGAAGCGATTATTAATGAATGTTAATGCCTCAATTATTCTGTCTTGGCAATCAATTGAAACAACTCCATTTTTATCTTCAACTAAGGACGAAAAATTAAAAATATCTAAAATTTTAAAAGAACTTGAGCTATATTTAACCGTTATATCACCAGCGTAATTTACAAAATTTTTATGAGCTACAAATCCATAATCTTGAATATTTTTTGATCGGGATATTCCGTAAATCAACGGAAAAGAATGATTAGTGCAATAAATATTTTTTATAAAAACTTTACCTGGATTTGATTCTAAAATTAAATAATTACTTAGTTCATCAAATATTTTGGTAATTTCGATATTGTAATCATCAACAAAATCAATTTGGCATTTGAATTTAGAATTTTTAGAAATTAGTTGATTATTAAAATAAAAATTAATCGATAATACAGTTATTGATTTAGATTCTGGTATTAAAGTTTCGGAAATATTATCTAAGGGTAGGGGGCTCGCTGAAATAGTGCTCAAGTTAAGAGTGCCTGTGGAAAGAGCATTTTTATAACTACAAAAAAAACTTAAGAAAATTATATATACAAAAAATACTCGAGAATACATTAAAGCCGAAATAAAATTTTTTTTCTATTTTTTAAAATAGAAAATATATCTTTAAATAACCTTTGATATTTTTATAAAAAATACTTGCAACGATAAAATTAATATTGGATAATTTAATGCGTCGGGAGTGTATCAGAATATAAAAGCTTTAACAGCGAATATGAATACACACGCTGGGTTTGCGTGGTGGTGGCTCCCGATGTTAAAAACTCATAAAATCACTAAATTTTCTTAAATTCAAATCTTTATTTTCCTCATCATTTTTCGCTAAATAATTAAGCAATAAAACTTAAGTTTAGTCTAATTTTTTTCATCAAATGAAAAAAGTATACTTCCGCCAGAACCCTCTTTCATGCTATAATAAACAAACAAATTCTCTGATTGGAATGGTTTTAATTTTATTAACGAATTGCAAAAGCAATTATAAATTTTAATTTGGTTGATTAAATTCGGCGGGTCAAAAATCATTTTTGGTTTGATTGTAACTGAATATTTTGAAGTATTCTGAATTATTAGTTTTTTAACACGAATTTTATTATCATTATAAAAATCAAGTTTTGATTCATTATTTTTGTCATTATATTTTTTTTGAATTTCAATTAAATTTTGATTATATTCTGGTTGAGATAATTCAATATTTTTTTGGTGATCAAGATTAAATTCTTTGTCAAAAGATACGTTTATATTAAACGAATTATCAATTATTTTGTAATATAGGTAGCTTGCAATTTTATAGTTTTTGTGAGATGAAAAAAAACTTGATACGAATATCGGTTGGCATTTTTGAGTTTTAATGCATTGATTATTTCTATAATTATTGTAGATTAAACCTATAATTATAAGCATCAAAAACCTTATCAATGTATTAAATATTGGTTTCATTTTATTAGTTTCTTAAGTTATGAGAATTGAATCAAAAACAAATTATTCCGCGCCCTTTTTATTGTTCAAGGACTGGTTTGATCAAGCTAATCAAAATCAACAAATTATTGAACCTACCGCTATGTGTCTTGCAACTGTTGGAGTTGATAATAAACCATCTTCGAGAATGGTATTGTTGAAAAAATTTGACGAGAGAGGTTTTTGTTTTTTTACAAATCTAAATAGTCGTAAGTCTCATGAATTAAACAATAACAATTCTGTTGCTCTTTGTTTTTATTGGGGAGCTCTTCGCAAGCAAGTTAGAATTGAGGGGTATGTAGAAAAAGTATCTGATATTGAAGCAGACGAGTATTTTTCTTCCAGAAGACCAGAAAGTAAGATTGGAGCATGGGCATCAAGACAATCGCAAAAAATGAATAATTGGCAAGAATTCATGGATCGTATTGATGCGATCAAACAAAAATTTCATAATCAAGATATTCCAAGACCAAATTTTTGGTCTGGATTTAGAGTGATTCCAAATTCTATTGAGTTTTGGCAAGAGGGTGATTTTAGGATCCATGAAAGACACCTTTATAAAAAATCCCAAGATGGATGGATTGTTGATCAACTTTATCCTTAATAGTTATGAATTTTTATCAATTATGTGAAAAATTTTTGCAAGATCTGTCAGATAAAATTGAAAATCTTGATAGCAATTCAAACCTAGAGCTTGAATATATTGACGGTATTCTAAAAATTGTTATTAACAAAAATAAAAAAACATTTATCGTAAATCGTAACTCTGGAAATCAAAAAATTTGGTATTCATCACCGTTCTCCGGAGCTGATTATTTTTCTTATAACGATCTTCAAAACAAATGGTTAAATTCTAAAAATGTTGAACTATTTGATAAGCTTTTTTTAGAACTTAAACCTTATTTATTTTAAACAAAAATATGAAAAAAATACTACTTATCGAAGGTGATGGAATTGGTTCTGAAGTTGTCTTGCAAACCAAAAAAATCATTGATTTTTTTAATAAAAATACTGATAAAAAATTTGAAACCGAAAATGCTCTTCTTGGCGGAATTGCTTACGACAAAACTGGTACACCTTTTCCCCCAGAAACTCTTGAACTTGCCAAAAGTGCCGATGCAACTTTGTTGGGCGCAGTTGGAGGTCCAAAATGGGAAACTCTTGATTACAAGTATCGTCCTGAAAGGGGTTTGCTTGGTATTCGTAAAGAGCTCGGTTTATTTGCTAATCTTCGTCCGGCAAAAGTATTTAATGCTCTGGCCGATAGTTCGACGCTTAAACGTGAAGTAGTTGAGGGACTTGATATTATGATAGTTAGAGAACTTACGGGAGACTTATATTTTGGTGAACCTAGATATGTAAAAACCCTTGAAGATGGCTCAAGACAAGGGGTTAATACTATGACCTATAATTCTAAAGAAGTTGAGAGAATTGCTAAAGTATCGTTTGAACTTGCAAAAGTTCGCAACAAAAAACTTTGTTCAGTTGATAAGGCTAATGTTATTGAAACTACTGAAATGTGGCGTGAAGTTGTTTCGCAAACGGGCGCAAAATTTTATCCTGATGTCGATTTAACCCATATGTATGTTGATAACGCTTCTATGCAATTGGTACGCAATCCCAAACAGTTTGATGTAATTGTTACGGGTAATATGTTTGGAGATATACTTTCTGATACTGCATCAATGCTTACCGGA
Source organism: Alphaproteobacteria bacterium (assembly GCA_016869775.1). GTDB lineage: Bacteria > Pseudomonadota > Alphaproteobacteria > Rickettsiales > UBA1997 > CAILUF01. The sequence goes on along the minus strand of VGDJ01000045.1, from coordinate 779 downwards.
TCACTTGGAATGTTGCCATCTGCATCTCTTGGCGAAAAATTAAATAATGGTAAACAATATGCATTATACGAACCAGTCCACGGTTCGGCACCTGATATTGCTGGTAAGAATATTGCAAATCCTTTGGCAACTATTCTTAGTTTTTCGATGATGCTTCGATATTCATTCGGATATTTAGCAGAAGCTGATAAACTTGATCAAGCGGTTGAGTTGGTTTTGGCCTCGGGTGCTAGAACTGCAGATATTTCGCAAACAAATCAAAAAATTGTTTCATGTTCTGAAATGGCCGACAAAGTAGTTGCACAATTGGAACAATTATTAAATATTTCATAACAAATTTCCAATCAAACACTCAAAATTAGTATTTCTTGTGAGTTTATATTCATCTAAAAATAATATCATAATTTATGATGGTTTTTGTTGTTATATACTTACTCTATTAATGTTAATTTTTTTTATACAAAATTCATTTGCTGATATTGTAAGACCAACCACTTTTGACGAGCGTCCAGCTTGCGAAAAGTCAAGTGGGATGTGGAGAGATTTTGGAAATAGTTGCGCCGATAAATGTGAATATAAATTTCAAAAATATCCTTATTGCTCAAACGGAATAATTTACAGTTGTGATTGTGGAAAAAATCGATGTTTGTTTGAAGATAAATGTATTGAGATTGATGATTACAAAAAAATTCATATTCAAGAAACTGAAAAAGAAGAAAAAATCCTTCAAGATATGAAAATTAAAAGGCTTAAAAGGGCTAAAAAATTTCAAACCGAAT
>VGDJ01000044.1 GCA_016869775.1 Alphaproteobacteria bacterium | reverse complement strand
AATAAAAAATTTTGTAAAATTTGAAGATCTCTTCGATAGGATAGTAATGTATTATTAGATAAACCGTCTTCAGCACGAATTTTATTTAAAAAGTTATCGATAATTTTTATGCGATAATTGCTCACGTTAAATAATTAAAATAAAATAGATAATTCATCGTCTTCTTGAGTTTTGCATATGTTAATAATATTTTTAACATCGATATTTATCTCAACATTTTTTTGAATAATTTTATCATTTTTTGATAAAAAAAGTAGCGATAATAACCCCAAAAAGCCAATAATAGATATGATTGACAAAACTTTTATAACTTTCATGAATCTATGAGAAAATTAACAAGAAAACCCCGCGTATTTTTCTTATTAACATTATTAATTGCAAATTGTTTTTTTGTTAAAAATTCGCGTGCCGACATTTCAATAATTCGCGAATCAGAAACCGAACAATTCCTAAGAGAAATTTGTTTTCCGATCTTTAAAATTGCGGGGTTTGACACCAAAAATATAAAAATTTACATTGTTAATGATAACAGTATTAACGCTTTTGTGATGGGCGGTCAAAATATTTTTATCAATACAGGTTTACTCAAAAAATTTTCTAATCCCGATGTTTTATCGGGAGTTATTGCCCACGAAGTTGGTCATATCGCCTCAGGTCACCTTGCCAAAAGCTCTGAAGAGTTCAAAAATAATGCCAACACAACTATTATGGGTTATATATTGGGAATTGGCGCAATAGCTTCTGGTCGACCCGATGTTGGTTCAGCAATCATTTTAGGAAGTTCTCATATAAGCAATAGAATGGCCTTAAAATATAATAGAAGCCAAGAAGAGTCAGCTGATATTTTGGCACTTGAATATCTACAAAAACTTAAAATTTCGAGTTCTGGATTACTTGAGATTATGGAGTATTTTAATCAACAAAATAAAGATTCTAGGTCTGAGATTAATAGTTATGATCTGACCCACCCAATATCTTCATCGCGAATTTTATTAATTAAAAATGTTAGCAAAAATAATTATGTAAAATATAAAAAAAATCAAAAACTGATCGATAAACTTAAAATAGTTCAAGCTAAACTTAGTGGATTTTTAGACGAACCCCAAAACCTATTGGAGCATAAAAATTTATATCTTGATCAATATTCTATGTTAACAAAGGCAATAGTTTACCATCGAATTGCTGAATATCAAAAATCTTTTGAGATTCTAGATTATTTGATAAAAAATAATTCAAATGACGGTTTTTTATATGAGTTAAAAGCAGAATTTTTATACAATCAATCTCACTTAGTTGATGCAATAATTAATTATCGAAAAGCTATTGATTTGTTAGATAATAAATCGAAATCTTTAGCACAAATTGCCATTTCAAACGCGATATTAGAACTCAAAACTAACGATAAGTTTTTATTAGAATTAGCGACTGAAAATTTATTAAATGCTCAAGAAAATGAGATTGATAATTTAATAATTTATAAAAATTTGGCCCAGATATATCAAATTCAAAAACAAGAAGGTAAATCACTCTTGGCAATGGCTGAATATAATTTTTTAGTTGAAAATTTTGAAAAATCTCAAAAATTTGCCAAAGATGCTTTAAGTTTTTTAGAAAAATGCAAAGATGATTGCGATAAAACTGCAATCATTCGGGCTCAAGACTTAGTAGCAATTTCAGCAAATTCTGAGGTTAAAAAAACCCAAAACTAACTCATCAGTTTTTGTAGTCGTCGCGAAAAATCTTTTGCATCCTTAATTGGCTCATCCTCAATAATACAGGCCAAATCAAACAAGGTGTTAATTGAATCGGCAATATTTTGTTTGTGATTTTCATCGGCAAAATTTTTATTAAGATTCTGAATAATTGGATTATTGGGGTTAATTTCTAAAATTTTTGCCGAGGCATTTTGCAATTGTTTTTGTTCAAGTAAATATCTTTCAAGGCGAATATCCATGGCTCGCGAATCAACCGCCAAACATACTGGAGAATCTGTGAGTTTTTTTGAAATTCTAGCCTCTTGAATTTTATCCCCCAATGTACTCTTAATAAAATCAAGAAAGCTTTGATATTGTGAATTAGTTATATCTTTTGAATCAGCTTTTTCAGATTCTTTTGTTTCGTCATCTAAAGAATTATTGTTCTTTTTATCAATTTTTTCGAGATCAACATCATGTCGATTAATGGATTGAAACTCTTTATCTTTATATGGCATTGCTACAGTAACCCAAAATTCATCAACTGCATCAGTCAAATACAAAACTTCGACATCTTTTTTGATAAAAATTTCTAATTGTGGCGATGACTCAATTTTCGCAACTGATTCTCCAGTTAAAAAATAAATTTTATCTTGATTGGATTTAGCTCTATCAAGATATTCATTGAGTGAAATTAGTTTATCAGGCGATTTCGACGAATAAAACCTACATATTTCAAGAATTTTTTCACGAAAATCTGAAGATTCGCATAAGCCTTCCTTTAACACAGCCCCAAAATTATTCCAAAATTCTAGATATTGAGATTCGTTATCTTTGGCTTTTTTCTTAAGCTCTGACAGTACTTTGTTTACTACATTTTTACGAATTTTATCAATTACAACGCTATGCTGAAGAGATTCACGACTAATATTCAAGGGCAAATCATCAGAATCAATTAAACCTCTTAAAAACCTCATGCAAGCAGGAACAAGATTTAATTCTTCGCTAATAAAAACTCTTTTTACAAACAATTTGACGGACGTTTTGCGATCTGGATGAAATAAGTCAAACGGTTTAGAGCTTGGAATAAATAATAAATTTGTGTAACTTAGCGCCCCCTCAACCTGATTATGTATGGTCATGAAAGGTTGATTTGGAAGGTGCGAAATGTGTTTGAAAAAACTATGATATTGCTCTTCGGTGATTTGCTCTTTAGGCTTTTTCCACAAAGCAGAAGCTGAATTTAAAGTTTCAATTTTGGCTCCCGCTTCAATATTTTCGGGTACAAAATCAATTGGAAAATTTATATGATCGGAATAGGTTTGAACAACATGCTTAATATGAAAACGATCGAGAAATTCTTTAGCCTCGGATTTAAGATTCAAAATTATCTTGGTACCATGATTTGCAATATAATGAGAATTTTGATCATCAATTTCGATAAGCGTAAACTGCGAAGAGCCCTCAGATTGCCAAAGCCAAACTTTATTATCATCGTATTTTCTTGAAATTACCTCTACTGATTTTGCAATCATGAATGCCGAATAAAACCCCACACCAAATTGACCAATTAATTGTATATCTTTTTGCTTGTCTCCAGTGAGAGATTTAACAAAATTTTCAGTTCCAGATTTAGCAATTGTTCCGAGATTTTGCATTAAATCGTCATGACTCATACCAATGCCATTATCGGTAATTATGAGCATTTTTTTGTCCTTATTTGTAGTGATAGTAATTTTTAATTCACCACTCCCAATTTCTGGGTTTTGTGCTGATAAATATCTCATTTTATCACACGCATCTGAGGCGTTTGATATTAGTTCTCTGAGGGCTATGTCTTTATTAGTATAAAGAGAATTAATCATTAGGTTGAGAATTTTTCCGACCTCAACATCAAAATTATATTGTTGCATATTTTTGTATAAATTTTTGTTAAAAAATTGGTGGTTATTTATAAAAAATAATTTTTATTTCAAGAGACCATAAAAATAAAAATTAAAAATTTTACAGATAAGTTTTAATTATTAGAGATTAGATTTTTTAAAGAATTGCTCATAACACTTTTGAAATTCAATTTTTAAAATTTTATAAAATTCTTCTTCGTTAAAATCATTTAAACCAAGTTCAGCAAAAGACGTAATGCCAAATTCTTTAATTCCGCATGGAACTATATTTTGAAAATTATCTAAATTAGGATTTATGTTGAGAGCTATACCATGATAACTAATCCACTTTTTGATTTTAATACCAATTGCACATATTTTTTTCTCACCCATAGGAGTATTAACCCACAAACCAACTCTGCCCTTTCTAATTCCAGCATCAATTCTATAATTTTTTAAGACCTCAATCATCCAAAATTCTAAAAATTCTACGAATTTTGATATATCAGGACTCGCTGAATAAAAAAGTTTTTTTAAATCAATTATAGTGTAAATTATTTTCATGCCTGGGCCGTGATAAGTATATTTGCCACCGCGGTTAGTTTTGATAATTTCAATATCATTTTTAAATAACAAATCTTGATCTTTAGCACTAATTCCGGCGGTGTAAACCGCATTATGCTCTAGAACCCAAACTAATTGCGAATCTTTATTTTCTATAATATTTTGTACTCTCGATTCCATGATTTTAATGGCGTCTAAATAGGGTATCAATTTGTTTTCAAAACACCATTCGAGGTTGTAATTAGAATTTGACATAAAGTTAAATGATTTAGATAATTCGCCTCAAATCCTAAGCTATCAAAAAACAATTGCAAAAAAATTATGATTGGAAAATTACGTGGTTTAATTGACAAAATATTTGATGATAAATGTTTAATCGATGTAAATGGAGTTTTTTACGTTGTTTTTATTTCGCATAAAACAGCTCAAAGCCTCAGAAATCAAGATAAACAATCACCTTTATTACTTGTTATTGAAACTATTGTTAAAGAAGACGCCATTGAGCTTTATGGCTTTGTAAATGAAAATGAAAAAATGTGGTTTCTAGAACTTATGAAAGTTCAGGGAGTTGGAGCTAAGATGGCGCAAAAAATTCTCAGCGCCATGACCATTGAAGAATTAGCAAAAGCATTAAGCGTTGCCGACACCAAAAGCTTTAACAATATTTCCGGAATAGGCCCCAAATTAGCTTCTAGATTAACAACAGAGCTAAAAGATTCAGCAAAAAAACTTGGAATTTTGGTTGATATAGAGATTAATTATGACAATCAATCTGGTGAATCAGTATCATCAGAACCAGTCACACAAGATGCCATTTCGGCCCTTGAAAATCTTGGCTATAAAAAACATGATTGTTTAAGAGTTGTGAATCATATTTTTAGAAAAAATCAGCAAACTACCCTAGAAAATCTTATTACCCAATCACTTCGCGAACTCAGCAAAAGCAAACACTAAATCAAAATTTTAAAATTCGATTTCTTAGCAAGTATTTTAATAAAATTAGGTCTTGATGCTTCATCAAAATTTATAAATCTCAGAAATTTCATTAGCGAATTTTTGCTCTAATACATTGCGCTTCAGTTTCATCGATGGGGTAATTTCGCCAGATTCGATGCTAATTTGTTTGGTAATTATTTTGAATTTTTTGATTTGCTCCCACTGATCTAGATTTTTGTTTATTTTATCGATTGCTTTTTGAATATTTTCATTGAGTAAATTTGTTTTAAAAAATTCTTCGTTATTTCCGTTAAAAGATAGCTTTTTCTTGGTATTGTTAAGCATTTCAAGATCAATAAATAATAAAACGCTCACAAAATTTTTACCTTCCGCAATAATTAACGCACCTGATAAAAAAGTTATTTCTTGAATCAATTTTTGCTCAAGCAAAATAGGATTTACAAATTTGCCATTACTGGTTTTAAATAATTCTTTTTTTCGACCTATAATTTTAACAAAACCATCATTATCAATTGATGCAAGATCACCGGTTTTAAACCAACCATCATTAAAACTATCATTAGTTTTATCAGGTTGATTATGGTATTGCTTAAAAACATTAACACCTTGAGCCAGAAGCTCACCATCATTAGCAATTTTGAGTCTTACCGAAGGAAAAGCTTTACCAACAGAACCGAATTTATGATGAGCAGGACAATTTGTAGCGAGAACTGGCGATGTTTCAGTAAGACCATAACCGCAATAGATTTTTACTCCAATATTCCAATAAAAATTTTCTAAATCTTGAGAAAGTGGCGAACCTCCACAAATAATCATGTTAATATTTCCACCTAAAGCTTGGCGGAACTTAGTGTATATTATTTTGTCAAACAGCTTGTCAAATAAAGTTGTTGGAGATAATGGAGGCTTTTTTAAAGCTCTTTGCAAAGCAAATTTACCAATAATTTTTTTAAACAAATTTGATTCATCAACGCCATTTTTTATTTTAATAAAAACTTTTTCGAGAGCTCTAGGAACTGAAGTCATTAGGTTCGGCTTGACTTCCTTCAAAAAATTCCCAAGTTTTTGTATATCATCAACGAAATATATTGTTAATCCCTTTGAGATATAATAACACATCACCATTCTCTCAAAAATATGAGCCAACGGCAAATAAGATAATATGATTTGTGAAGAATTAAGATTAAAAAAAACATCAGAATCATGAATTTGCGAAATCAATGCGCGATGACTAATTTCAACGCCCTTAGGTTTATCAGTACTTCCAGAAGTATAAACAATTGTAGCAATATCATCAGGTGAAATCGCCGATATTAAATCGGAAGCTTGCAATTGATTTTCTTGGATATTTTTTTCTTCAGTTAAAATTAATTCAAATAAATCAACTGACTTATCAGGTTTTAAGCCATAAGAAATTATTGTTATATGTGGAAAACTTAAACTAATTTTATGACAAATTTCGGGGTTATCAGTAAAAATAAAATTAGCCTTAGAATCTTGCAATTGATAAAAAAGATTATCTCGAGAAATGTTATTAAAAATTGGCACCGATACACCACCAGCAAGAATTGAACCAAAATCAACAATTAGCCAAATTGGATTCTGATATGAATAATTTGCAACAACGTCACCCTTTTTTAAACCCAGTTTTTTTAAAGCCCGAGCAAAAGCATGTGCTTTATTAAAAAAATCATGGTTAGAAATGGTTTTCCATTCATTATTTTCTTTAAAATTTAGAAATTTTGAGTTGCTAAAATTATCTCTTTGATATGCCAATAATTTGGCTAAATTATCGAATTTATACATGAATAATTAATAAATTTTATTTATTAAATGCCATAAATATGAAAGTTTGCGATATATGTTTTCATGATTAATCAATATTTCACGAATAAATAGATCAATATGCGCCAACTTAGCAAAAAGCAATGTTGTTAAAGCAAACAATATAAATGCTATTGAATTAGCAATTGAATCTGCCAAAGCTGGCCTGATTGTATCATCGCTCATTTTGATGTCTTCGATTTTCTTAATGCGTGATTTGGTTTTTGGATGAGTTGAAAATATAGTGAAATATCCATCATCCCCAGTAATTGATAAAGCAAAAGCCATATTTTTACCTCCGAATGCTTTACTTGCTTGATAATCGCACCTATATTCGATCGAACGTGAAACAAATTTTCGAATAAATTCAAATAAATTATAAACAATTATCGAATTAAAGGCGTTAATTACGGTATTAAAAAATTTATAACCGTAAATCATTAAAAACGATGAAGCTCTCCCACCAGAGGGAAGAGCATTAATTATTTTGGCAATATTATAAAATAAAAAATACAAAATTGAACTTACCAGATTAGTAAATTTTTGATTAACCATAATTATATAAGCTGGAATAAAGTCTTTATTAATAAGATGCGACATTTCATGAGAAATAACACTTCTAATGGCTGATAAAAACATTTTGGGCTCAGGACAAATCAACAAAAAATGGTCAATCATACCCCTAGAAATAATTATATTTTTAGAGCCTAAACTTCCAACTGCAAAGGCGTTTATTTCGTTGGAGTTTTTAATGTATAGTCGAATGGAGTTTTCGTCAAATTTTTCTTTTACTTGAGTGATGACTGGAGTAAGAAAATCATATTCTTTATACTTTTCAAATCTTTTACAATTTTTTAGCGATATAAACACTGAAAAACCCAAAATAAAATCTAAAAATAAATACATCATCATCAAAAAACTTATGCTAAAAATCGCGGTTGTAAAAACTTTTAGCAATCCAAATACCAATGGCGAAGAAACTGAAAATACACCATTTTGATAATCAATAAATGGCAACAAGAAAGCTAAAAAAGGAGATAAAACGAATAATAAGTTGCACAAACACACAATGTAGACGAGTACCAAAATAATGAGTTTGGAGAGCATTTTAGCTAAGAAAATAAATTGTTATTTGAATTTTTGTTTTTAATATTTGCGAGGGATTTCAAAAAACAATAAATCATAAATTTTTCTAATTCAACCTTTTAAAAATGCGGACTATTCGCCTCAAAAACTTTTCAATCGCTAACAATTTACCATTTGTTTTAATTGCTGGTCCTTGTCAAACAGAATCACGCGATCATTCAATGATGATGGCTGAAAATATCAAAAAAATCTGCGATAAACTTAAAATTAATTTTATTTACAAATCGTCATTTGATAAAGCAAATCGTTCTAGTGTTAGTTCTAAAAGAGGCATGGGTCTTGAAAATACTTTACCAATTTTTTCTGAAATCAAAAAAACCTTTGATTGCCCAATTCTAACCGACATTCACAATGAAGAACAATGCAATTTTTTAGCAAATCAAGATGAGGTTGATATATTACAAATACCAGCTTTTCTATGTCGACAAACCGATCTTTTAGCCTGCGCTTCAAAATCTAAAAAAATTATTAACGTAAAAAAAGGACAGTTTTTAGCACCTTGGGACGCACAAAACATTGTCGATAAAATTGATTACTATGGCAACCAAAATACTATGCTTACCGAACGCGGAGTTAGTTTTGGTTATAACACATTAGTTTCTGATATGAGAAGTTTACCCATTATGGCTAAAACTGGTTGCCCAGTTATCTTCGACGCCACTCATTCGGTTCAACAACCCGGAGGTCTAGGGGGTGTTAGCGGCGGGCAAAGAGAATTCGTTGAAACTCTGGCTTCTGCAGCAACTGCAGTTGGAGTTGCTGGGCTATTTATGGAAACCCATCAAGATCCCGATAACGCTCCGTCAGATGGTCCCTGCATGCTAAGATTAGACTCACTCGAAAAAATTTTAACAAAGCTCAAAAAATTTGACGAAATCGCCAAAAACTTTAAATAATTTATGTCTCCAAATCCAATGATTCTTGTCATCGATGATGATACACGCCTCAGAAATTTATTGGCTAAATTTTTGCAAGATAATGGGTTCGAAATTTCGATCGCAAAAGATACTAACGAAGCTAGATTAATTTTATCCTCGAAAACATTTGATCTGTTGATAGTTGATGTAATGATGCCCAACGAAAATGGCATAGAATTTACTCAAAATTTTAGAAAAAATTCTTCCACACCGATTATAATGCTAACTGCCAGAGGTGAAACTGAAGATCGTATTAAAGGTCTTGAGGTTGGAGCTGACGA
>VGDJ01000043.1 GCA_016869775.1 Alphaproteobacteria bacterium | reverse complement strand
CCACACTAAGAAAAGCTCTTGCAAAAAGAGGTCCAAAGCCTAATCTTGCCATACACTTAACTTCAATCCATCAAAAAATGTTAAACAATAAAATCACCTTAGGCTCACTGCCTTCTTCGCAAAAAATTTACATTCCAAGCGATAGATTTAAAGACCTTAAAGTTTCCATGCGCAACATTTCATTATCACCAAAATCTGATTGTAAAAATTTTGTTGTTTACGACACTTCGGGGATTTATTCCGACGCAAATTATATCAACAAAATTGATCTCAACTCCGGACTTCCAAAACTTAGAAATTCATGGATTCTTGAACGCGAAGATGTCGAACATTACGAAGGTCGCAAAATTCGCCCCGAAGATAACGGTCAAAACATCGCCAATCCCAAAAAAGTTCCCGAATTTAATTTACAAAATCATCGGGTTTTACGCGCCAAAAAAGGTAAAATCCCGACTCAGATGGCTTATGCCCGCGCCGGCATTATCACCAAAGAAATGGAATATATCGCCATTCGTGAAAATATTGCCCGCGAAGAACAACATATCAAAAACATTTCGCGTCATAAAAGATTTTCTGGCGAAAAATTTGGCGCCAAATTTCCTGATTTTATAACCGCCGAGTTCGTACGCGATGAAATTGCGTCAGGTCGCGCAATTATTCCTGCCAACATCAACCATCCCGAATCTGAACCAATGATTATTGGGCGCAATTTTTTAATCAAAATTAATGCCAATATCGGAAATTCAGCGATTTTTTCATCGGTTGAAGAAGAAGTTGAAAAAATGATTTGGGCTACCCGCTTTGGCGCCGATACTTTGATGGATCTGTCAACTGGTCAAAATATCCACAATATCCGCGAGTGGATTATTCGTAACTGCCCTGTGCCAGTTGGCACGGTGCCGATTTATCAAGCGCTCGAAAAAGTCGGAGGAATTGCCGAAGAACTTACTTGGGAAATTTATCGCGATACTTTGATTGAGCAATGCGAACAAGGGGTCGATTACTTCACAATTCACGCTGGCGTACGCCTTCCTTTTGTGCCACTTACAGCCAATCGTACCACCGGAATCGTTTCACGCGGTGGCTCAATTCATGCCAAATGGTGCCTAGCTCATCACAAAGAAAATTTTTTATACACTAACTTCGAAGAAATTTGTGAAATCCTCAAACAATATGACGTAAGCTTTTCGCTTGGAGATGGGCTTCGTCCCGGCTCGATCAACGACGCCAACGATGAAGCGCAATTTGCCGAACTAAAAACTTTAGGGGAACTCACCAAAATCGCTTGGCGCCATAACTGCCAAGTGATGATTGAGGGGCCGGGTCATGTTCCAATGCATCTCATTAAAGAAAATATGGAAAAACAGCTCGAATTATGTCACGAAGCACCATTTTATACTCTCGGACCCCTAACCACCGATATCGCTCCCGCATACGACCACATAACCTCAGCCATCGGCGCGGCAATGATTGGCTGGTTTGGAACTGCTATGCTTTGCTACGTGACTCCTAAAGAACATCTTGGTTTGCCCAATAAAGAAGATGTTCGCGCCGGAGTTATGGCTTACAAATTATCGGCTCATGCCGGTGATTTAGCCAAAGGCAAAATTGTAGCCAAAGAGCGCGATGACGAACTATCCAAAGCGCGTTTTGAATTTCGCTGGGAGGATCAATTCAATCTTAGTCTTGACCCAGAAATGGCCAAATCTTATCACGATGCCACCCTTCCAGCTCAAGGTGCCAAGTTGGCGCATTTTTGTTCGATGTGCGGACCTAAATTTTGTTCGATGAAGATTTCGCAAGATGTTCGCGATTATGCCAAAAATGAGCAAGCTCGCCAAGCTAACGCAGGTATGGAAAAAATGAGTGCCAAATTCAAAGAAATGGGAGGCGAAGTTTATATTAAAAATAGCTAATCGCTAAAGTTTCGGTTAGTTATTTTTAACTTTTGCAAACATATGGCGTTAAATAATTTAAATCAAAGACCCACTAAATTGAGTGTCATAAAAACAAGACAAAAATAACCGCTAATTCAAAAAAATATTTATAAAAAATTATGAAAATTTTAAAAAAAGCACCTCTTGCCAAATTAGGAGAAATAACCGTCAGGGGCAGTATTTTGCGCGCAATAATTTACACTTGCGGACATTTTGTTATCGCCATGACTTGCAACAAATTAATTACCGACACCAGCCTTGAGTTAGCAACGCTCGATGCCATAATCGAGCCAATTATTAATGGCTTTTGGTTCTTTTTTCTTGACAGAATTTGGTCTAAAAAAAACTCCAAAAAAACTAAATAAGTTCGCTAAATTTTTGATTTAATGTCCAAAAAAATATTTTGTTAAATTAAATTTTATTAATACAATTTCGCGCCACATTATTACCAACCAATCCAATTTCAAAAATCATGGAAGCTCAAATTAAAAACACTCTGGATAAAAAATTACGCAAAGAATTCAGCCTTATCTTGCCCAAAGAACTAATTAATAAAAAAATCGACGATTATATCGAAAAAGTCAAAGGTACCTACAACCTCAAAGGTTTTCGTAAGGGTCAAGTTCCCGCCAATTTAATTAAAGAAAAGCATGGCGTGGCGATTATGGCCGATGAAGCTGAAAAATTAATTTCTGAAAATATTCGTAAAATTGTGGCCGATAATAAAATAAAGTTAGCTCTTCAGCCCAAGGTTGATCTCAAAAAAATGGAGCTTGGACACGACATCGAAATTGGCTTAACTCTTGAAATTTTTCCCGAAGTTCCCGAAATCGATTTGAAAAAAATCAAAGTTGTAAAACGCGAAATAATCCTCGAAGATTCCGAAATTCAAGAAGAAACTAAAAAATTTGCCAAATATTTTTGCACTTGGAAAAAACAAGATGCCACCTACAAAGCCAAGCTTAATGATGCAGTTAAAATCGATTATGTTGGTAAAGTAGATAAAAAAGAATTTGAGGGCGGGAGCGCCAAAGATTATCAACTCGAACTTGGATCAAAAACTTTTATTGATGACTTCGAAGAGCAATTAGTTGGCAAAAAAACTGGTGATAATTTAACTGTAAAAGTTAAGTTCCCCAAAGATTATCGTGTTGAAAATTTGGCCGGCAAATCTGCCGAATTTGAAGTTAAAATTCATGAAGTTTTGATTGCAGAATTACCAGAAATTACTGATGAATTTGTCAAAGAAAAATTTGGCTTTGACAACAAAAATATGCTTCAAGATAAACTCAAGCAAGAACTAGAAAAGCGCAACCAAGAAATGTCCGCCGACGCTTTCAAAACTGAATTATTTGATTTTTTAAATAAAAAATATGATTTTGACTTACCCGCAGGAATGGTCGAAGAACAAACTAAATCCCTGTGGAAAGCGGTTGAAGATGAATTAAAAACTAACCCTCAAAAATTCAAAAACGACAAAGAAAAAGATAAAGCTCGTGAAGCGAAACAAGAACTTGCCAAAAAACTTATTCGCTCAGGCATAATTTTATCAAAAATATGCGAACTTAACAAAATTGAAGTTACCAAGGAAGATTTAGATAAAGAACTTCAAAAATCTTTAGCCAGATTCCCCGGTCAAGAAAAACAAGTAATTGAATATTATCAAAAAAATCCACAAATCCTTGAAAACATTCGACTCAACACAATTGAAGACAAAGCTATAAATTTCTTAATCAACTTAGAATCGACCGAAAAGAAAAAGGTTTCATTCAAAGATTTTGAAAAATTTTATAGCAAATTAAACGAGTCTCAGGAATAAGTTATTGTTGGGCAAAATCCAAAATAAGGTACCAATATTTCAAAAAAATACCAAAATATAGCGTACTGTAAAACGCGTTTGAATCTATAATTCAATAGTTAGTTCTTCCGATAAATTGTTGGAGCAAAATCCTCGAGAAGAGTTTTGGAATCCATGTAAATACTCAATTGTTTTTCAAAAATTTAAAATTTTCGATCATTTTTGCTTATTAACCCAACTCTCTAAGTTGCTATTCATAAAGTTTTAAGAAATGCAAAACTTAAAATTTACGAACAAATAATATCCTACTAATCATTTGTATTGAATTTATAAAATATAAAGTTTTCAATAAAATATGTTTGTTTTATTAGAACATATTATTTTATAAATGATAAATTCTAGTCCAAATTCTGGCCTAAATTTTGGGCCAATTTCTGATTACCGCTTCAGAGCTCTAATTGACGCCTCAAATCAAAAAGACCTAAAATTATTCAAACAAATTCTACCAGAATTTAAAATTGATGAATTCGACTACAAAAGCTCAAATCTTGATTCAAAAATAAATGAACTTTTTTGCAAAGGATCTGATGATGCTATAAAAGTTTTTATTGAGGATAAAAAATTATTAGAAAAAAATTTGAACGTTAGCCCGCTAAGAATGGCTATTGATAATGATCGCGGTGCAATTGTTGAGTTTTTAATCAGAGAAAAGAATGTTGATCCCAATAATTTTGAAAAAGAAATAAATGGCGGAAAAGATAAGCCAATTCGTTATGCTTTTGACAAAAATAAAACTTCCTGCATAAAAGCTCTTTTAGAATGCGATTGTGATATCTCAGGTATTTTTGGATATATTAACAACAAAAATGATGAAAAGGATTTTAAAATTAACAATTTCTTCTCGATAATTTTTGGATTAGATAATCAAGCGCCAGTTGATGAATTTAAAAGGCAAATTGAAATGGAATTTAAAAATGCATTGAGCTCAAAAAATGAACCTTCAAAAAATTTAAAAAATTTTTTATCTAAGTTAAATCCTTCAAATTTAACATTTCAAAAAAGCTTAATTAGGGCTGAGAATCTTGATATTATTATCTCAAAGTGCTCAACAAAAACAGTAACGCACTCGCAAAAACAAATTTTATTTTTTAAAAATATTTTGAATAACCCCTCGCAAGATTCTAGGTTATTGGTTCAAGGATTGATAAAAAATCCCGCAAAAATTGATTTTATTGAAGATGTTTTTAATTTTCTTGCCAAAAAACAGCACCCAGAAATCGTCAAAACTCTTGAGTGCCTAAGCAATCCTGAAACACTCGAAAAAATAAAGAATTTTTTTAGCGTAAATAAAGCCATTAATCAGTTAAAAATTAATGAACAAAATCAAGTTTTAAGTGACAAAGATTTGTCATTTAAAAATTTATCCAACGAAATAATTGTAATTATTCCCACTTATTTTCTCACTTCTCCTTTATTAGAAAATTTAAGATTTGATTTATCTAAAATTCTTATTAAACATTTTTGCAAACCATCGTCCACTATTTCAGGGGTTTCTATCCAAAAAACTAGAGAGACTTCCAGAGCTAGATCAATATAAAAAATAATCGAAAAAATTATAATTATAATTTGATTAACAAAAAATTATTAATTAACAAATCTGGCCTCGACTTCTAAACCTCACTTCAACTTCAAAATTTATTATATAACAAATTATGCCACCTTATACACATCAAACTTCTCATGAATATTTATTAAATGCCTGCAAAGAAAATAATTTAGAACAAATCAATGCTAGAACATCAATTACAAGAAGCTCTAAGGTATAGAGATAATTCTGGAAATACTCCGCTATTTTATGCATGTATGAATAATAACCTTGATGCAGTAGTTGCTTTTATTGGTAAAGGCGCCTCAAAAGACAGTATTGTAGATTTTGAACGTAACGATTTTAGACGAAACAACAAAAATGAATCTATAATGGACATACTATGCATTAATGGCTATAGAACTATCCTTGATGAGTTAATTCAAAATATGGTAGGTCTTGATAATTTTATTTTGAGAGCTGATGACCAAGGCCAAACGCTCCTAACTTATGCCTGTCAAAATCAAAGAAATGAAATCGTGGAAAGCTTAGTTAAAAACTATGATTTTGATCTAAATAAAAGAGATAATTTTGGTCTTAAGCCACTTGATTATTCTAAAAATCCAAAAATGCTGATTTTAAAAAAATTCTTTTCACTTCTTCCAACACAAAATTCAAATACAAATTTTAGTAGTTTTCTTAATAGCCAAATACCACAACAAGATTCTGATCTTAAAATATTTTTACATAAACAATATCATGATTTGCCTAGCACTAATGACTCGAAAAAAGTAAAATTTACAAGATTGGTTTTAGAAGAACTTAATAAAAGCGAAGAATTTGAACCCAGTAAAGCACTCGATGTAGTTTGTGAATTTTATACCAATCCTGAAATAGTTACAAATTTTTCCAATTTTATCAGAACCTCAAAAGGCTTAAAAGAAAAGATTACGAAAGAATTATTATCCGGCGAAAATCCATCAAATGAAGCGCAATCATCAAAGATAGAAGAAAAACTCCCTCTTGAGTTAATTGGAATTATTGCTGGCAAAATTTTATCTTCTCAAAAAATTAATTTAGATCAGTGCTCAAAATTGACTAAGGTATGCGCTACAATTATTAATTCATTAAAAGAACCTAAACCTCAAAACACCACGACTAACCCATCTTCAACAACGCCTTTAAATCCTCAGCAAAATCAGCTCTAAATTATAAATTAAATCCAATTGTTAAAGAGCAAATCTTGCAGGAGAAACAGAAAATTTAGGATTGCAAGAAACTGCTGTTGCCGAAAGGACAAAGGGAACGCCTGCTATTGGCGCAGATTTCATGCGAGCAAAATTGAGGTCAATTAACTTTTTTTAAAATTTCTAAATAAATTTTTTGTAAATTTTCGATCTCAGAAATTAAAGCGAATTCATCGATTTTATGAGCGGTTTCATTGACTAAACCAATTTCAACAACTTCGGCATAATCCTTGATAAATCTGGCGTCAGAGGTGCCTCCGGTAGTTCCTAGGGTTGGAATTTTACCAAGAATTTTGTGCGAAGATTCTTGGACAATTTTGGCCAATTCTTTTGGTTCACTCAAAAAAGATTCTCCACTCAAACGATATTCAATTTTATATTTTGCGCTAAAAGCACCACTATTACCAACGGTTTTTTGGCAAGCATATTCAACAAAATTAATAATATCTTGGGCTTTATGAGAATCGTTAAATCGCACATTAAACGCACATTCAGCATAATTTGGGATAACATTTGAGCCAAGATTTTGTGAAGATATATGCGTGAATTCAAGATTACTTGCGTCAAAAAATTTAGTACCGTTATCCAATTTTTGATCTTTCAAAATTTTACATAGATTTATTAAGGAGGTAATTGGATTTAGGGCGACATCGGGGTAAGCAACATGACCTTGCTTGCCATCAATTTTAATTTTGAATCCAATTGAGCCACGACGACCAATTTTAACCATTTCACCGAGTTTAGTCGGGTTGGTCGGCTCGCCAACAAGACAATAGGTAATTGGTAGACTTTGCTTTTCCATCCAATTCAAAACTTTTTTGGTTCCGTTTATGCTGTCACTTTCTTCATCATTGGTGATTAAAAAACCAATACCAAAATCAGGATTTGGATTTAATTCTAAAAACTCAGCAACTGCCGAGATAAAGCATGCGATAGCGCATTTCATATCGGAGGCGCCTCGGCCATAAAGCTTATCGCCTTCGATTTTTGCCTCAAAAGGATCAAATTTCCATGCGCTTCGGTCGCCCTCTTTTACAACATCGGTATGGCCGGCAAAATAAATGGTCTTATCGGATTTTTTTGGGTTAAAAATGGCGTGAAGATTATTCACCGCGTATGAATCATCGCCATCAAATTCAATAATTTGACACTCGAAGCCCATATTTTGAAGGAGATTTTTTGTTAATTCCAAAACCTCGGGGTTATTACCGCTGTAGGATGGAATACGTATTAATTGTTGCGAAAGTTCAATCGGAGAGATTTTCATAATTTGGACGAGGGTTAAACAGAATTTATGATTTAAAGCTTTTAACAGACCAAATCAGTGCTATAACCCAGCCAATTAAAGTCCAACCTAAAAGAAAGTTTAAGACAAATATTGCGGTTGAGTCCTTATGTTTGCGTGAAAGAGAAACTATAAAAGGCAGAAAGTAAGCTAAAAATATTAGTATTATGTAGAATAAGGTCATTGGTATTAATTGAGATATTATTAAAATAGTAAAAATAATTTTAAAACTCGGTCAAAGCTGTTATATGTCTAGAACCAATCTTCTTGGATCTTCAAGTAATTCTTTGATACGAACTAAAAAAGTAACCGCCTCTTTGCCGTCAATGATTCGATGGTCATAAGAAAGGGCCAAATACATCATTGGACGTATTTTTATTTCGCCATTTACAACCATTGCACGCTCTTGAATTTTATGCATACCTAAAATTCCAGATTGGGGAGGATTAATGATTGGGGTAGACATTAATGAGCCATAAACTCCACCATTTGAAATAGTGAAAGTTGCACCCGCTAAATCTGGCAAGGTAAGTTTACCATCGCGAGCTTTTGTGCCAAGCTCAGCAATCCCTTTTTCGATTTGCGCAAGATTAAGTTTATCTGCATCACGCAAAACCGGAACTACTAAACCTTGAGGCGATCCAACCGCCACACCAATATCATAAAAGTTTTTGTATATTATGTCGGTTCCGTCAATTTCGGCATTAACTGCTGGAATTTCTTTTAAAGCTTGAATTGAAGCTTTTACAAAAAAAGACATGAAACCCAATTTAACGCCGTGCTTTTTTTCAAAAACATCTTTGTATTCGGTGCGAAGAGCCATAACGCCAGACATATCGACCTCATTGAAAGTGGTCAATATCGCCGCAGTGTTTTGTGATTCTTTGAGTCTTTCGGCAATTTTTTGACGAAGCTTAGACATTTTTACACGCTCAGTTGGTTTAGAATTTGAAACAACTGAGAGATTGGTTTGATTAGGATTGGCAATAGCATTTAAGACGTCACCCTTGGTTACGCGACCATCTTTGCCCGAACCCGAAATTTGCGAAGTATCAATGTTATGCTCGGTGGCGAGTTTTTTTGGCGCTGGCGAAAGTGAGTGCGAGGAAGTAGCTTGTGATGAAATTACGACTTTAGCCTGCTCTGGGAAAGGCGCCTTGACTCCAACAGATGCGCCTTCTTGCATAATGGCAACCAAATCTCCAACCTTGACGCTATCGCCCTCTTTTACTTTTAATTCAGAAATTACACCATTTTTTGGAGCATTAACCTCGAGAGTTACTTTGTCAGTTTCAAGCTCTAAAATCAATTCATCAGCCTTTACAGCGTCACCAACTTTTTTGTGAAGTTTGGCAATTGAAGCCTCGGACACAGATTCGCCCAAAGCTGGGACTTTAATTTCAATGGTCATAGTTTGATTAAAAGTT
>VGDJ01000042.1 GCA_016869775.1 Alphaproteobacteria bacterium | reverse complement strand
TGGAGTTTGTCGAGCGCTAGAAGCTTGTGTTGATGGAGTTTGTCGAGCGCGAGAAGCTGGTGATGGTGAAGTTTGTGGAGCGCTAGAAGCTGGTGTTGGTGGAGTTTGTGGAGCGCTAGAAGCTGGTGATGGTGAAGTTTGTGGAGCGCTAGAAGCTGGTTTTGCGCGCTCTCGTAGAGCGCGGAGTCGTCTAAGAGTTTCAGCTCCTTTATCAGGTTCTTTTCTTTGATTACTATTATTATTCCCTGTACCTAATGGTTTAGGTTTTGTCAACTCATGATCATATTCTGTATCTGATGGGTGAGGTGTTAATGGAGGGGAAGGAGGTCGATTAAATAAAGTTTGGGGAGCAGCATTAGAAATTTCGATTCCTTCACTATTATTTGTCATAAAATTGAATTTAATTTAATTATTCAAATCTAATAAAAGCGCGTTTTTTTAGATCGTTTAGAAAATTTTTGGTGGCCATCTCAAGTTTACGACCAATAATTTGATTTTTAACATATTCAAGCTCGTTATGAGAAATGTTAAAATCAGTTTTTTTGTCACGCAACTCATAAATGTGCCAACCATCTTCAAGAAGTACTGGCTCTGAAAATTCATTGATTTTCAAATTTTTAATTTTGTCTAAAATTTTTATATTTAGTTCAAAACTCCACAACCATCCAATATTTTCGGAGTTGCGCAAATTAACTCGAACGATTTTTTCAAAAATTTTTATAAAATCTTTTTTGAACTTTAATTCTTGATAAAAACTATTTGCCAAAGCCCCAGAATTTGAATCATTCCCAATCAAATAATCTATCAATAAATATTTTTGATTTTGACCGGTAATTTTTTCTTTTTCGAGCCATTCTTTAGTTTCAATCATACTAACGCTAATTGTTGGCCTTACGACCTCTTCAATTATTTTTTGCCAAATTATCTCGGCTTCAATTTGATTTTGAAAACTTTCTAAGGTGAGTTGATTATTTTTTAAAAAATTTAAAAAATTTTTAAAATTTACAAAGTATTTTTTAGCATAATTATCGACATATTCATCAATTTGAGAACGATCAATTTGAAGTTTATAGAGCTGCGCTTTTTGACGGATTAACTCTTCTTCTATCATGCGCTCAATCAAAATTTTTTGCCAAGAATTTTTAAGTTCTTTTGAATTTAGCTTAACTCTGCCCGATTTGATTAAAAATTTTAATCTATCAGAAACCTCATTTTGGGTAATAATTTTGTGATTTACAAAAATTTGTGAAAATTTTGATGATGATTTGTAAGTTGGGGATAATTTTGCGAAGTCAAGTTTAGAAGCGCCTGAAATGATTGGGTTGGGATTATCTTTGGCAAATGCTGGAAAGCAAAATGCTAACAAAAATAACCCCAACAAACCTCTCATTATTTTTTGATAATAGAATTATATAAACTGATGCCACGGATTAAATCCAATGCTCTAGCAAGTTGATAATCTTTTTGGTAAACCTCGATATTATCATCAGCAATTTTGTTTTTTTCAGAAATTGTTTTGGTTGATTTTTCAATAGCCTGCTGAATTTCGATTTCGATATGGCCTTTTAAATCAGCTTCCGATTCTCTCTCATTAATTTTTTGCTTTTCTATGGAAGCTTGAGTGAGCTCGATATCGGGTTCAATTCCGGTAGCTTGAATTGAGCGACCCAAAGGAGTATAATAAAGAGCTGTGGTCATTTTTATGGCTCCTTGATTACTATCCAACGGAATAATTGTTTGAACTGAACCTTTACCAAAAGATTTAGTTCCCATTACAACCGCTCTTTTATGATCTTGAAGAGCGCCAGCAACGATTTCAGAAGCAGAAGCCGAACCTTCATTGATTAAGACCACAATCGGCAAATTTGGAACAAGTGATTGATTGTTGTCAGTTTGGAATTCTTTGATAAGGCCGGCCCTACTCTTAATTGAGACTACCGCTTTACCCTTATCTAAAAAACCAGCGCTAACATCAATTGCTTGATCGAGCAATCCACCGGGATTGTTACGCAAATCGAGCACCAATCCTTTAAGATTTTTTTCACCAATCAAAGTTTTAAGTTTTTTCAATTCAGATTGAAGGTTTTCAAAGGTTTTTTCAGAAAAAGTAGTTATTTTTATGTAGGCTACATCGTTGAATCTCTTAGCTTTTATAGGTTTAATTTTAATGATGCGACGAATAATTGTTTTTTCGAGAGGCTCTTTTTCGCCTTTTCGGAAAATGGTTAATTTAACTGGCGTATTTGGCTTACCGCGGATTTTTTTAACAATTTCATCTATTTTCATGCCATAGCTAGATTTACCATCGATTCTGATTATATAATCTCCAGATTTAATTCCCGCTCTGTATGCAGGAGTATCGTCAATTGCCGAAACCACTTTTGCAACTGACATTTCAGTGGTAATTTCGATTCCAACTCCACCAAACTCACCTTTAGTGTGAATCGACATTTCTTTGAGATCTTCAGAATTTAAGAATGATGAGTGCGGATCAAGAGATGATAATATACCCGAGACAGCAGATTCATATAATTGGTCGTTAGATTTTTCATCGACATAATCTTTTTTGACCCTTTCCAAAACCTGCTCAATAAATTTATCAGAATATTTAGATTTCGATGACAAAGATTTATTGGAACTTATTTGTGCAAAAGAAATTGCCGAAAAAAAACCCAACAAAGTGGAAGCAAAAATTATTAAACTAAGTTTAAGGGCTTTCATAAAGATTGAACTGTTAAATTATTGCTAGATTTGAAGTGAGAATGAATCAGAAACTATTCAATGCCATATTCATCTTTAACCAACTGAGTAATATTAGCTGGTGGCTCATCTCCATAGGCTGAATATAATATTTTGCCGTATTTTTCGAGATGAATAATTTCATCATTTAGAGCTTTTAAAAAAAGTTGCACTTTCAATCTCTCCACCAAAACATAGTACCAAGCATTGCGCCCAGCATCAACACCCTTTACTAGATATATGTATTGGGCCAAAGCTCTTTTTTGAGGATCAACGGCTTTCTTGGCATTTTGATCAAGAATATTGTTAATGCCGTCAGGATTGGAATTAGAGGCTTGTGATTTATCTTCTTGAGAAGATGAACCTGAAGTGAGGTTAGATGAAGTATAAGAACTTTTTTTGCCGTATCTCTCAGCGAATGATTTTTGTTCGTTCATAGAATATAAGTTACGAGTTAAAATTATGAATTAAGTGTATGTTTTTTGTAGTCTTTAAGCCACCAATCGTTAATTGGTTTTTTTGGACCACAAGGTCCGTCGTTATTGGATACACAAGGGCTTTTAACATCAACAACTTTATTTGAGCATGATGACATAAAAAATGTCAATGACAAAATTATTAATATGTTTTTCATTGGGTTGTTTTAAAAAAAAATTAAAATATGATTGAAATTAATTCTGGTGATTAATTTTGGGGATTAATTTTGTATCATCAAATTAGATTCGATAATTTTCTTTTGCAATTTTAATTTAGATTTTTTTAGTTTTGAAAAATTTTATTTCCAATAAAACTCTTATAATTGGTTTGGGTCTGATTGGTGGCTCAATTGCCAAGGCTTTTAAGCTTCACGAAATATCTCGCGAGATATGGGCTTTTGATCTCAATTTTGAATCAATTGAATCAGCAAAAAATCAACAAATTATAAATGGCATTCAATTGCTCGATGAAAATCTCGCTGATTTTGATTTAATTGTGCTAAGCGCGCCCCTTAATCAATATCAAAATATTCTTCAAAAAATTCATAATAAAATTAATTCTAAAGCTACTTTTTTTGACATTGGTTCGATAAAAAATTTCAATTTCAAAAACATTCCAATTAACTTTATTCCATGCCATCCAATTGCCGGAAGTGACAAAACTGGATTTGAAAATTCTAATGAAAATTTATTCTTCGGTAAAAAGTTTATAATTTGCAAAAAAATTGATAATTTTATCGATTCACCTCTCGCCAAAATTATAACTCGATTAGGGGCAAAACCGATTTTTTTAGAATCAAATCTTCATGATAAAATTTACGGATTAGTTTCGCATTTACCACAATTTTTAGCTTTTTTATGCGCCGAAAATAGCCCTAAAGAACTGCCCAATGAATTCATAAAAAAAGCCTTTAGACTTGACCAATCAAACCCCCAAATTTGGAGCGAAATTTTTGAATTAAATCAAAAAAATTTAGAATTTTTTTACAATGAATTTTATCAAAATCTCGAAGAATTAATTAATGATATCGCTACAATCAATTTTTCAAAATTAGCGCAAAATATCGAACTTCCAAATATTAACCAAATATTTTCTGATGATAATTTTCTCAAATATTTTGAAAAAAATTTTGCCCCAATTTTTTTTCGAATTTTAGTAATTATTAGCTTTCTTAAAATCAATGATCTTAAAAAATTTAAAGAATATGCTGGTCAAGGATTTGAAGATTTCACTTCCTTGATTTGTTTATTAAAATTTGATCCTACAAAATTAAGAGATCTACTTTCTAAAAATCAAAAGCACATTATTAAATTATTTAACAATATTTCTAACTAGTTTTATGGAAGATAAAATCAGCGAAATTAGACCCTATCGCGCCATTAATCGTCGTAAATCCAAACAAATTTTTGTTGGCAATGTCGCTATTGGTGGAGATGCTCCGATAGCGGTTCAAACCATGACTAACACCAAAACTGTTGATGTTCAAAATACCATTCGACAAATCAATGAATGCCATGAAGTTGGCGCCGAATTAATTCGCATTTCAGTTCCCGATCAAGATTCATCCGAAGCGCTGGCTAAAATAATCCCACATTCACCAATTCCTGTGATAGCGGATATTCACTTTCACTATCGACGCGCAATAGAATCCGCAATGGCTGGCGCCAAGTGCTTACGAATCAACCCCGGCAACATCGGATCAGATGATAAAGTTCGCGAAGTAATAAAATCTGCCAAAGATTATGGCTGTTCAATCAGAATTGGAGTTAATGCGGGTTCGTTAGAAAATGATATTTTACAAAAATACAAAACTCCTACCCCAGAAGCCTTGGTAGAATCAGCGCAAAGACACATAAAAATTCTTGAAGATAATGATTTTTTTAATTTCAAAATTAGCGTTAAAGCCTCGGACGTTTTTTTAGCGGTAGCGAGTTATAAAGCTCTGGCCGAATCATGTGACTATCCACTTCACATTGGCATCACCGAATCCGGAAGTCTGTCAGCTGGAACGGTCAAATCTGCCATTGGACTTGGAAATTTATTGTGGCAAGGGATTGGCGATACAATTCGCGTTTCACTTTCAGCTGACCCGCGCGAAGAAGTAAAAGTGGCTTTTCAGATTCTTAAAAGTCTTGGTTTGCGTCATCGCGGAGTAAATTTAATTTCTTGTCCGTCTTGCGCTCGCCAAGGTTTTGATGTTATAAAAACTGTCGAAGAGGTTGAAAAACGTATTGAACATATTAAAAAACCCCTCACCGTCTCAATTCTTGGATGCGTTGTCAATGGACTTGGCGAAGCACAGCATACCCAAATTGGCATCACTGGTGGGGGCAATAATCGCCATAATGTTTATATCAACGGCAAACCAAATCACAAAGTAACTTCCGATGATTTAGTTGAAAGAATCGTATCTTTGATTGAAGAGCTAGATAGAAATTCCAACTAAAATTAATTATCATGGATTTTAATTATTCTTTAGTGGCAGATAACTTTTCTAATAAAGTCGAAGACTATTTAATTAATGCCAAAATTCAAAAAATTGTTGCCAATAAAATTTCGATTTTTATCAATCAATATTTTAATTTTCAAAACTCTGATACCGCCAATTCTATCAAAGCCAATGCTCAT
Source organism: Alphaproteobacteria bacterium (assembly GCA_016869775.1). Taxonomy (GTDB): domain Bacteria; phylum Pseudomonadota; class Alphaproteobacteria; order Rickettsiales; family UBA1997; genus CAILUF01. The sequence goes on along the minus strand of VGDJ01000042.1, from coordinate 3,437 downwards.
ATTTTAGATATCGGAAGCGGAGCTGGGTTTGTATTCGATAATCTTAAAAAAAATTTTAAAAATAAATTTAATCACCACCATTTTTATGAGCTCGATTTAAGTCTTAAAATGCTAAAAAAATCCCCTCAACATCTTACCGAAAGATTTCAAATTTGTGGTGATTTTAATTTTTTGCCATTTCAAAACCAATCTTTTGATCTAATTACATCATCATTTGCACTACAGTGGTCAGATGATCTCGCCCTAACTCTCAAAAAAATTTACGATATTTTAAAACAAAATGGCCTCCTCATTATCGCCCTTCCAACTTCAGAAAGTTTTCGTAACTTTTCAAATTTACCATTTAGAATAAATAAAATGCCCGACGCATTTAAAATCAAAAAAATACTCAATAAATCTGGCTTAGTTGAAAAATTTTATTTCCAAGAAACTTGTTATGAAAAATTCGATAATTCAATTCAAGCTCTCAAATATTTCAAAAAAATTGGCGCAAATTATATTTTAAGAAACCTTGATGAGTCTGATTTGAATGATTTTAGAAAACTACGAAATTTTTATTTGAAAAATTATCAAACTAATTTATCTTTCGAGATCGATTGGGCAATCTCGTACTTTATTTATTCAAAAAATGTTTAACTATTTATTCCGAAAAATTACTGGCAAAAAATCAAAAAAAGAGCTCAAAGACGAGATTTTTTTTGGTAAAATTTCCAACAATTATCAAAAAATAAATAAAATTTTTGAAAAATTGATTAAAAAATCCATTTTTGAATTTTATTCGATTCGCGAAAAATGCAAAGATCTTCTCGACACCAATTATAAACTTGGTCTTAAACACCTTGAAAAAGGCAACCTTTCCGATGCTAAAATTCGATTTACAATAATCATGAAATTTTGGCCCGAATTTCAAGATGCTTATTATCAAAAAGCTTATATTTTGATGCTTGAAAACAAACCTCACAAAGCCAAAGAAGTTATTGATAAACTCATTTTTAAAAACCCCGACAAACTTGATCAAAAATTTACTCCACTTATAGAGCAGATTGAATCTAGCCTTCAATCTTTGCAAAATAATGAATAAATTCTCCTTTGTTATCCCATTTCTTTTTATCTCAATCATATTAATAGACCCCGCCCCTTCCAACGCTCAAAAAAGCGATTCTGACTATGAAGATGAGTTTAGTAAATTTGAAACTGAAATCAATAAAGGCTCAGTCATCGATCCACTCGAAAAATATAACCGCAAAATTTTTGAATTTAATGAAACCGTTGATAAATATTTCTTTGAAAAAATCGCGCGCAATTATCGTAAAACCGTTCCAAAGCCTGCCCGAAGCTCAATTCGAAACTTTCTTAATAATATAAGTTTACCAATTTCTGCCTTCAATTCTTTTGCTCAAGGAAAGCCCGAAAATGGCTTTGCAACTGTTTCTTCTTTTTTAATTAACTCTACTCTTGGAATTGGAGGATTATTCGACATCGCCAAAGTTAAGGGTATTAAATATGAATCTGAAGATTTTGGTCAAACACTTGGCTATTATGGCTTGGAGTCAAATATTTTTTTAATTATACCAATTCTTGGCCCCAATAATCTGCGCGATTTAAGTGGTTCAATTATTGATAGATCAATTGATCCGATTAGTTTAAATTCTTTTGAAATTGGCGGATCTTCAGATTTTATTGAAGCCAAATATCGCATAGCCAATACAGTTGGAAATGCAGTTGACGCTAGAGAAGAACTTCTTGACATCATAGACAGTGTTCGCAAAGATTCATTTGATCCTTACGCTACATTTAGAAGCGCTTACTTACAAAGGCGTCTAGCCGAAATTGAAAAATAACAAAATAAAATTTATGAAAAAAATCTTGTACCTTTTAACAATCACATTTTTTTGTTCCAACGCTAACGCTCAAAATGTTGGTCCCAAAGACATGGTTCATAAATTTGTTCAAATAATTGGCGACCAAATTATTGATGTCGCGAACGACAAAAAACTTAATGAGGTTAATAAAAAACAAAAAATTATTAAAATAATCGACAAGTCAATTGATTCTAAATGGATTGCGCGTTTTGTTTTAGGCCGACATCATAAAAATGCCTCCGAAGAACAGCGAAAAAAGTTTATGGAAACCTACAGAGAGTTCATGATTAATACTTATGGACCAAAATTTAATAGCTATAATGGCAAAAAATTTGCGGTAAATTCGGTTGAAAAACAAGGTAGTTTTTATTTGGCAAAAAGTGAGTTCAACCCCAAAAACTCAAATACGGTAGTATTTTTTGATTTTCGTGTAATTGAAGATGATGGCAATTATTTTATTGTCGATTTTATAGCCGAGGGCGTTAGCTTGATTGAAACCCAAAGATCGGAATTTAATTCAACAATCAATGAAGAAGGTCTTGATAAATTTCTTGAAACATTAGAAAAACGTGTTGATGCCTTAAAAATCGATAACAATAAACCGACTAAAACTAAAGATTCAAAAATCTCCACTAATTCCAAAAAATAATAATTTTAATTAGAATTATTTTCGGTCAATTTGCGCCTCGATAAGTTTTCTCTGAGCGCTTTAGATAATTTTTGTTTATTGATACTTTGCTGATTTTTTTTCGAAGACGAAATATTTGGCCTATTCTTAGAACTATAATTTGTTTTTAATGAAGAAATTTTATCACTATCTTTATACATCTTGATTAATTTCAAATTGCTTCAAATACAAGTTCGCGTAGGCGCCATTCTTTTCGATAAGCTGTTTATGACTCCCTTCCTCGACTACTCGCCCATTAGCTATAACGATAATTTTATCACAATGAATAATGGTCGATAAACGATGGGCAATAATTAAAGATGTTCGGCCCTTCATCAACGAGTTGATGGCGTCCTTAACTAATTTTTCAGAGATTGGATCGAGAGCTGAAGTTGCTTCATCAAGCAATAAAATTGGCGCATTGTATAAAATGGCTCGCGCAATTGCAATTCTTTGACGTTGACCACCCGATAAAAGAATACCATTTTGTCCAACTTTAGAATGATATTTTTCCGGTAATTCTTGGATAAACTCATCAGCTTCGGCCATTTTGGCAGCGTTTATGATTTCTTGCTCAGTGGCATCAGTTTTACCATAACGAATATTTTCAAGAATTGTATCGTCAAACAGCATTACTTCTTGATTAACCACCGACATTGAATTGCGAAGAGATTTTAAAGTTATATCGGCTATGTTATTGCCATCGAGCTTAACTTGACCTTGCTTGGGATCATAAAAACGCAAAATCATGCTCATTATGGTTGACTTTCCTCCACCCGAATGACCGACCAGAGCAACTGATTGGCCGGCTTCAACCTTAAAGCTAATATTATCGAGGGCGACCTTGTTATCTGTGTAACTAAATTTAACATTACTAAACTCAATATCACCTCGAATATTTTTTAAAT
>VGDJ01000041.1 GCA_016869775.1 Alphaproteobacteria bacterium | reverse complement strand
AACTCCAATGTTGTATTTCTCGGTTTATGAACTTGATCTTGATGCTGGAATTATGGTTACAGGTTCGCATAACCCAAAAGATCATAATGGTTTTAAAATGATGATTAAAGGACAAAATTTTCATGGAGAAAATATTTTGGAGTTAGCCAAAATTCTTGAAAATCGTGATTTTATTTCAGGTGATGGCCTATTATCATATTTCGATATTAAAGAAAAATATGTTGAAAGACTAGTGGCTGACTGCGCTATTTCGCAAAGTCCAAGTGAATTACTTAACGAAGTAGATAATCCAATTTTATCAAAAAAATTAAAAATTGCATGGGATTGTGGTAACGGGTCGGCCGGTGAAATTGCTACTATGCTTACAAAAAGAATTTGTGCTGAACATATTATGTTATTTAATGATATTGATGGAAGTTTTCCGAATCATCACCCAGACCCAACTGAAGCAAAAAATTTACAAGATTTAATTGCGGTGGTAAAACAACAAAAATGCGATTTTGGGATTGCTTTCGATGGAGATGGTGACCGGATTGGCGTTGTTGATAATGAGGGTGAAATAATTTGGGGTGATCAACTTTTAATTTTTTATGCTCGCGATATTTTACAGAAAAATCGTGGCGCTACAATTATCGCTGATGTTAAAGCTTCGGCAACCTTATTTAATGAAATTACTCGCGCCAACGGAGTTGCCGTGATGTGGAAAACTGGGCATTCATTAATCAAAGCTAAAATGAAAGAACTTAAAGCTAGTCTAGCTGGAGAAATGTCTGGTCATATCTTTTTTGCCGATAATTATTATGGTTTTGACGATGCCCTTTATGCTTCAATTAGACTTATTAACATTTTGGCTAGATCCTCGCAAAACCTAGCTAATATGCGTTCAAGTCTTCCAAAAAGCTATGCTACGCCAGAAATTCGTATTGAAACTTCTGAAGAACAAAAATTTAAAATCGTTGATAACTTAAAAAAATCACTTCTACAAAATAATGAAAAATTTATCGATATAGATGGTATTAGAGCTTTTAATGATAAAGGTTGGTGGTTAATTCGGGCTTCAAATACTCAAAGTGTTTTAGTGGCCAGATGTGAGGCTAATTCTCCCGAAAATTTAGATGAAATTAAAGCCAATTTACGGCAAAAACTTGATTTTTGTAATATTAAAATTCCTCACGAAATACAATGAAAATCATTGCAATTACCGGAGGTGTAGCCTCTGGAAAAAATCTTGTTGCGAAAATTTTTGAAAAATTTGGTGCCAAGAATTTTGATGCCGATGACGAAGTGCACAAACTCTTAAAATCTGATCAAGAAACCATAAATCAAATCTCAAAAATTTTTCCTCAAGCTAAAATTAATAATCAAATATCTCGTGAAATTTTGGGTAATTTAGTTTTTGAAAATAAACAAAATTTAAAAATTTTAGAGCAAATTATCCATCCGCAAATTCGCCGTAAATACCAAGAATTTATTGATCATAATCAAAATAAAAATCAAAAAATTGTTGTTTTAAACATTCCTCTTCTTCTTGAAAATCAAGCTCAGGGTTTCAGATATTTTTATGATTATTTGGTTGCTATCAAATGCGATAAACAGATTCGTCGGCAACGTTTTATTACACGATATAAAAAACGTCTTTTAAATGATTTAAATCTTAAGATTAATGATGCACAAATTGAAAAACGCTTTGAAGAAATTGTTAAAATTCAAATTGATGACGAAACGCGTTTTGCGAAAGCTGATTTTGTGATCGATAATAATTCGACTGGGAATTTTACTGAACTTCAAGTAAAAGAAATTCTAAATCAAATTTAATAAATTTATTCAAAATTCATGAAATTATTTTTGCTAATTTATTTATTTTTTAACTTTTTATTTAATCAAGCCATGGCAGATCTACCCAAAATTTCTTCAAAAAATTATCAAAAAAATTCGCAAAATCTCACTGATTTTCAAAAATATGTAATTGAACAAAACGGTACTGAGCCAGCTTTTAGAAACCTTTATTGGGATCATCATGAAGAAGGAATTTATGTCGATGCCTCATCTGGTGAACCTCTATTTTCTTCACTTGATAAATTTGATTCGGGTTCGGGTTGGCCTAGTTTTACCAAACCAATTGATGGCGTGGAGATCAAAGAAATTGTTGATAAAACGCATTTTATGACTCGAGTTGAAGTGCGTTCCAAATATGGTGATTCTCATTTGGGACATGTTTTTGACGATGGTCCAAAAAACCTTGGAGGAATGCGATATTGCATTAATTCGGCATCGCTTCGCTTCATCGCCCGCAAGGATTTGCAAAAACTCGGCTATGGCGAATATGAAAAATTATTTTTAAAAACAAAATAAATTAATGTTATTTTATTTTAAGGTTTTATAACCTAATAAATTAAAAATCTTCTTTATAAATATAAAATCCTAATAACATTTAATATGAGAAATAATCCTTCAAGCTCTCTTTATCCAGGTGATCATAATACTCAAACCGCTCTTAAAAAAGAATTAGACGAAAATGCGAACTTTATATTATCTTACTTAAAAGCTGATGATATTAAAAAGAAAGAAAGGGACGAAAATCTAATGTTTTCACCGAAAAATATTTTAAGAAAATTTAAATCCGCCAACCCAACTAGTCATATTAGATTAGTTGAATTGGTCAAAGGACTTGTTGATAACGATAAAGTAATTAATGAAAAAGGAGAAGTTGAAAAAGTTAAATCTGATTTTATGACAATAGTAAATGAATTAGAAAAAGAATTAAATCCAAAAGATGTTATGAGGAATGTGAGAACAACTCCACCAACAACTCCAACACGAACTCCAACACGAACTCCAACAACAACTCCAACAACAACTCCAACACCAACTCCTGTAAAAAAAGGGCCCACAAACAAAACACCTTAAGAACATTGTAATAAAATTTAAAAATTTATTAATGGGCTGAATTCAAATATTTTTTAAATTTTAAGTTTAATGGCACAAACTTAGACCTGATAATCAGAATTTTCAGACGATCAGATTTTGTTAAATCTGAGTTATCTAAGACCTCAAAGATTTTATACTTAGCTCTTGATGTTTTTACTTTAATACCATTCATAGGCATTCTGGGGACTTATTTATAAGACAAATAAGTGCTCCCTAATATTTACATCCCTCAAAATTGCTAAAAAATCAATAGACTTTTTAAGGCATAGTAAGACTTAAAAATCGTTTTCAAGCCTTTGTTTTAAGAGCTTTATCGGACATCAAAAAATTTTATTGGAAGTGGAAATGGCGGGAGTGACGAGACTTGAACTCGCGACCTCTTGCGTGACAGGCAAGCGCTCTAACCAACTGAGCTACACCCCCAAAAAAATAAAAGGTAAATAATTTAAAAAAACAAAAATTAAAAATTATAGGTTTTATTTTATAATTAATTTTAAACTTTTTAATTTTAATTTTTAAAGAACGATTTTTATATATCGAGCAATAATTAATTTTTTTAATATTTACTTTATTAAAATTATGGTGGGTGATGACAGGCTCGAACTGCCGACCCTCTCCTTGTAAGGGAGATGCTCTACCAACTGAGCTAATCACCCATAATTTTCAAAAAAAATTATATTTTTAAAATTTATTTTTAAAAGAGTTTTATTGGTTATTTGGTAAAATTAAAAATAAAAAAACCCCCAAAAAACTTTTATGATTTTTTGGGGGTTTGAAGATTCTATAAATTATTTTACTGAATCTTTCAATGCTTTACCAGCAGAGAATTTAACTCTCTTAGATGGTTTAATGGTGATTTCTTTACCAGTTTGTGGATTGCGACCTTTTCTGGCGGCGGTTTTAACAACTTTGAAAGTTCCAAAGCCAATTAAGGTAACAGCGTCACCTTTTTTAAGAGCTTTTCCAACGGTTTTCAAAAAAGCTTCTAGAGCAGAACCGGCATCTTTTTGAGAAAGTCCAGTATGATTAGCGATTTCTTTAATTAAGTCTGTTTTGTGCATAAAATTATCTTTTTATAATTAATATTAATTTATAACATGTCTGGAACTAGCAAATACTAGAACTTCAACAAGCTTGGCCGATGAAATTATAGTTCAATTTTATTTAAGCAAGTATTTATTTTGGTTTTTAATAAATTTTTTTTGAGTTTTGGTCTACAAAATAGATATTTGAGAGTAATATAGTTTATGCCGACACTACAAAATCAAGGATATAATCTTGTGATGATATTGGCAAAGCTTGATTTGACTGCTGAATTTTAAAAGCTATTCCAAAGGTGTTCAATTTGGGATTTTGAATTTTTAATTGCATAAGTGTTCGATCGTAAAATCCCTTACCCATTCCTAATCTTTGTGAATAGTTATCAAAAGCTAATAGTGGCACTAAAATGTTATCGGGTTTTAATATTTTATTTCCATTTGGTTCAAGAATTTTTGGATATATTTTATTATTAAGAAAAATATTTCGGTTGTCGTTTTTAATAAAATCAAGAGTTTGGTTTATAATATTAATTCTTGGATAGCAGATTTGGCAGTTATTTTTGACTAAAAATTCTTCAATATAAATTGGCTTGGCTTCATATTTGGTAGGAATATAAGAACCAAAAATTTTATTTTTTATTTCGAGTTTACCATCTTTTATTATTTGAATAAATTTTTTGGCAATTTTTTTAGATAAACCATCAATTTCTTCAGGATTTAATAAGCGCCTTTTGGCTAAAAATATTTTTCTAAGATTTTGCTTTTGAATGTCGATATTGTTCACAATTTATCAATTTTTGTGATAATTTTTTGAATATAATTTGAAACATTGTCCATCTGTTCACTCATAGCCTCAAAAAGTTCGTCTTCGGTATATAAAAGTTTCTTTTCCTCGATAAATTCTTGATTTTTTTGAATTAATTCTTGTTCGAGCATCAGTCCTGCGATTACCAATAAATGTGAATCGCTAACATTTTCGATATTTTCTTCAAGTTCTTTGATGCGTTGATCTAACCTGTCTGAGCATTCAAGAATGATTTCGCTTTCTTCGGGGCGACATTCGAGTTTATATTTATTTTTGCCGATTAAAACTTCTAAAATCATAGCTTTGTAATTATTTCATCAATTTGCTTTAGCTTAGAATTTACCGATTGAATCAAATTGTTTGATTCCTTGCAAAATTTTTGTTTCATCTCTGCGCTACCGTTGATTCGACTATGCAATAATTCATTTTCTTTAGAGACCTCATTGAGAGTTTTTTGCAACTCATGAATTTCTCGAGTTAAGTCGCTAATTTGTAGTTTTTGTTGATGAATTTTTATTTCAGCTTCTTCAAAATTATCTTGATGATTAAGAATGGTACTATCGTTATAATTTTTTTCTAATTTATTTTTAATGATTTTTTCAAGATTTTTAAGAGCGTTTGAAAGATGAAGGCGCGAGCTATTGAATTTGGCTTTGGCGACTGGGTCTTGCATAATTTAGCTTCGATAATCTTTGTTAATTTTAATATATTCTTCATTTAAATCGCATGTCCATACAATTGAGCTGGAACTGCCAATACCTAGGTTTACTGCGATAACTACTTCAGATTTTTTTAAATATTCGTGCACAATTTTCTCCGCATATTCTGGATGTTTTGCTCCGTTTTGTGTTAGGGGGTGTTCACCAATTTTTACTAAAATTTTTTCGGGTGAAGTTTCGGGACAAGACTTGCCAACCGCCATTACAATTCTTCCCCAGTTCGGATCAGCTCCGGCAATTGCGGTTTTAACAAGAGGCGAATTGGCGATTGACATTGCAACATTTTTAGCTTGGATACTTGTTTGCGCTCCTTCGACAATAATTTCAATGAGTTTTTTGGCGCCTTCGCCATCAACAACAATCATTTTAGCAAGCTCAAGGCATAATTCGTTAAGTTTTTGGCGAAAATCTTTGATTTCCAAACATTCTGAATCGGATATGAGGGGATGAATTGGGTTATTTTTATCACCATTATCTGCAAATAATAAAACAGTGTCATTGGTTGATTGATCTGAGTCAACGGTAATCGAGTTGAAACTTTTTTCAATGGCATCGACTAAAATTTTTTGTAAAGTATCTTGGGCAATATTTGCATTGGTAAAAATATATCCAAGCATAGTTGCCATATCAGGAGCGATCATCCCCGAACCTTTTGCAAAACCAATTAACTCGATATTTTTTCCTAAAATTGTGCAAGTTTTTTTAACTAATTTTGGCTTGGTGTCGGTGGTCATAATGCTTCGCGAAGCCTTATCCCATGAGTACGAATTATTGGAAAAATTCTCGGACATTATGGGAATGGCATTAATAATTTTGTTGGCGTCAAGAATTTCACCAATAACTCCTGTTGATGAAATAAAAACTTCTTCAACTTCACAATTCAATTGGCGCGCAACAGCTTGTACAGTTTTTAAAACTGTTTCTTCGCCAATTTTTCCAGTAAACGCATTGGCGTTTCCGGCATTGACAATTAATGCTCTGGCCTTACCGCGACGAATATTTTCTTTACACCAAACCACTGGAGAGGCGGGCATAGATGATTTTGTAAAAACCCCAGCGACTGTTGCAGGGTAATTGAATTTTACAAATAATAAGTCGTCTCGATTTTGATATTTTATACCGCAGTTTGTAGTGCTGATGAAGATATTTGGGAGCATATTTTTGTTATAAAATTTTAGTTAGGATTTAATAGCTGTAGAAAATTGTACAACTTTTTTTTCAACATTTTCTAAAATTTCTGGAATTGGAATATTGTGCGACATCTCTTTAACGATTGCCGAGCCAACAACAACACCATCAACGCCAATCTTGCTAAATTGTTGTGCTTGAGATGGTTCTTGAATCCCAAAACCAATTACGATTGGAAGTTGGCATATTTTTTTAAGTTTTTCGATGTTTTGTTTATTATCTTCGATTTTGGCAGTCTTGGTACCAGTAATTCCAAGCATAGAAATCAAATAAACAAATCCACTAGAATTTTTTAAAATTTTTGAAGCTCTTTCAATTGAGGTAGTCGGCGCAATAAGTTTTATTAGGTCAAGTTTTTGATTATTAAGATGTTGAATTATTTCACTTTCCTCTTCAAATGGCAGGTCAACCACTATGAAGCCGTCAACGCCATTTAAACGAGCGCTTTCAAAGATTTTACCGAGTCCAAATTTTAAGAGTGGATTAAAATACGTCATTAAAATTATTGGCGTCGAAGAGTCATGGTTACGAAAATCTTGAACCATTTTAAGGGTTTTGTTCAAATCCATTCCGGCTGAAATTGCTCGTTTGGCAGAATTTTCAATAATTGGTCCATCGCCGGCTGGATCAAGAAAAGGTACCCCAATTTCAATTATATCAACCCCATTTTTAGGTAATGATTTTAAGCATTTTAATGAAGATTCGTAATCAGGATCTCCAGCGCAAATATAGGCTACAAACGCACATTTTTGTTGAAGTTTAAGGGATTCAAATTTTTTAGATATTCTGTTCACAGTTTAAATCCTAAATGTTGGGCTACGGTGTTGATATCTTTGTCACCACGACCCGATAAATTGACAATAATGATTTGTTTTTTTGACATTTTTCGAGCAAGTTTGCAAGCAAAAGCTACGCCATGAGCAGATTCAAGGGCTGGAATAATTCCTTCGGTTTTGCATAATAATTGGAAGGTTTCAAGGGCTTCTTGATCGGTTGCATAAACATATGAAACGCGATTAATTGAATGAAGGTAGGCATGTTCGGGGCCAATTCCGGGGTAGTCTAGGCCAGCTGAAATAGAGTGCGCATCATTGATTTGTCCATCGTCATTTTGAAGAAAAAAAGTTTTGTTGCCATGTAAAACTCCGATTGAGCCTTTGCTGATTGACGCTGAGTGTTCTTGGGTATCGAGACCTTTGCCACCAGCTTCAACGCCATACATCGCAACATTTCTATCATCGATAAAAGGATAAAATAAGCCAATTGAGTTTGAGCCCCCGCCAATACAAGCTACAAGCGCATCTGGCAGTTTTGATTCGGTTGCCATAATCTGCTCTTTGGCCTCACTCCCAATTATTGAATGAAAGTCCCGAACCATTTGAGGATATGGGTGTGGACCAGTTACGGTGCCAAGAAGGTAATAAGTGTCATTTGCATTGGCAATCCAGTCACGCATAGCCTCATTGATTGCGTTTTTAAGGCTTTTTGAGCCGGTTTCAACGGGTTTAACTTCGGCTCCAAGAAGTTTCATACGAAAAACGTTTGGCGCTTGGCGCGCAATATCTTTGGCACCCATATAAATTGTGCATGGTATCGAAAATAATGCGCAAACCGTGGCGGTTGCAACACCATGTTGACCTGCGCCAGTTTCAGCAATAATGCGTTTTTTACCCATTTTTTTTGCTACCAAAATTTGCCCGATACAATTGTTAATTTTATGTGAGCCGGTGTGATTTAGTTCATCGCGTTTTAAATAGATTTTAGCGCCACCGCAATAATCGCTTAGCCTTTGAGCATAGAAGAGTGGACTGGGGCGACCAACATAATTTCGTAAATAATATTTGAGTTCTTGAAGAAAATCTGGGTCATTTTTTAGTTTGGCGTAAGTTTGTTGAAGTTCAAGAACTGCTGGCATAAGGGTTTCGGCAACATAATTTCCACCAAATTCACCAAATTTTCCATTTTGATCAGGTTGACAATATTTAGCTGAGTGACTTTCGGAATTTGAGTTGGTCATTTTAACTGTATGGGATTTATCAAAAAAATTTCCAACGAAGATAAGGTTTTTTTCTTAAAAAACAATTTTTAATTCTCTAAGGGAAAATGATTTAAAAATGATTTATCACCATGTCTTTATAATCAATATTATCAAGCTTTTACATGTTATTTTATTGGAAATTTTTCATGTATAATTTTAGAGCTTCAATAAATTTTAGTTACAAAACAAACAATAATTAATTTTTAATATTTTTAATAATTATTTATTGACATTTCTTAATTTCAGCGTAATTTTTCCATAAATTTCCATTTAATTCCAAATTAATCCAAATAATTCCGTGGCATTATTTTTATCAACATTTACAAACAAAGTTGACGCAAAGGGTAGGGTTTCAGTCCCCGCGCAGTTTCGTGCTACTTTAGTAAATGAAAATTATTCGGCTATGGTGGTTTATGAATCATTTATAAATCAATGTATCGAAGGATGTGATTTGGATAGAATCAAAAAATTATCTGATTCAATTGATAATTTAGAACCATTTTCAGAAGAAAGAGATGCCTTTGCAACAGCAGTATTGGGCGGTTCAGTGCAATTATCAATTGATGGAGATGGTAGAGTTATTTTGCCAGAAAATTTATTAAAAACTGCTAAAATAAAAGACAATGCAGTATTTGTTGGCAAGGG
>VGDJ01000040.1 GCA_016869775.1 Alphaproteobacteria bacterium | reverse complement strand
CTAGCGCTCTAAAAAAGAGCGCAACACCAGCTTCTAGCGCTCGACAAAATCCACTAACACCAACTTCTCGCGCTCCACAAACTTCACCATCACCAGCTTCTCGCGCTCGACAAACTCCACCAACACAAGCTTCTAGCGCTCGACAAAATCCACTAACACCAACTTCTCGCGCTCCACAAAATCCACTAACACCAGCTTCTAGCGCTCGACAAACTCCATCAACACCAGATTATAATACAATTACTGAATCTGCTCCACAAAAAACATTATTAAATAAAATTTGGTCCAAAATAAAAAAATTAGGTGGTTTTCTTAAAAAATGTTTTAGCTCTGATGAAAATTCCGTTTCAGATCCATCTTCATCAATTTTTGTTGAAGAACATAGTTATCCGCCTCTTCCAAAATCAAAAAAGAAACCAACTGAACCAACCCCTACAGATAGTCAAGTTGAAAAACTTAGGAATCAAGGTAAAACAGTTAAAAGTGGTGATGTTGTAGTTTCAAAAAGTGGCGGCGGGGGGTTAAATTTCACAGTTCATGGTAGACGATATACCCCACAACAAATTCGAACGTTAGTAAATAAATATGATAATAGTCGTTAAAAAATTAGCGATTAAATCTAGTTTTGTGAAATCTTCCAAAATTGTTCGATAGTGATTTGTTCAGCTCTCAAACTCGGATCAATATCAAGTTTGCGAAAAAAATCTTCAACTCTGTCTTTAGGAATTTGTTGTTGAATCAGATAATTTTTTAGAGATGATTTTAGCATTTTACGCCTTTGATTGAAGGCTTGCGATACAATCATTTCAAAATTCTTTAATAAATTTTGATCGTTATATTTATTTATCTTGGCTATTGAAGGTATGATCTCAACTATTGCCGAATCTACCTTGGGAGGTGGAATAAAAACCGATTTATTAACTAAAAAACTGAGTTTAGTCTCGCATAACAAATTAATCATCACTGCGAGTCTGCCATAATGGTTGTCGCCAGTTTTGGCAACAATCCTTTGCACTACTTCTTTTTGAAGCATGAGGTGCATAGATTCAATTTTTGGTAAAATTTTAAGCCATTTAAAAATTAACGCAGTGCCAATATTGTATGGCAAATTCGCGATAATTTTGAATTTTTTATTGCTGTCGAAAATTTTTGTTTCATCAATTCTTAAGGCATCATCGGCAATAATTTCTAGGCGATCACCATAAAATTCTTTAAGCTCTTGAAGTGCCAAAATACATCTTCGATCTTTTTCAATAACTACTAATTTTTTTGCACCGCAATCTAAAATTGAGCGCGATAATCCACCGGGGCCAGCTCCGATTTCCAAAACTTCATATTGTGATAAATTGCCACCCAGACGCGCAATTTTGTCGGTGAAATTTTTATCCAAGATAAAATTTTGCCCTAAAGATTTTTTGGTTTGTAATTGATATTTTTTGATTAGCTCTGAGGTTGTTGGAAGGATTTTCATGAATTGTTAAGAATTTGAGAGCTTTTTTAAAGCCCTCAAATTGGATTTAAATAAAGTCTTGAGGGTCAAAATATTTGTGGTCAAGGCTTTCAGCGACTGCCTTATAAGTAACCATGCCATCGTAAATATTGAGTCCGGCCAAAAGATTTTTGTCTTCGCGAAGAGCTTTATGAATTCCTTTGTTAGCAATTGCTAATGTAAATGGCAGTGTCGAGTTTTCTAAAGCTTGGGTTGAGGTGCGAGCAACTGCACCAGGCATGTTGGTAACGCAATAATGGATAACGCCATCAACATCATAAGTTGGATTGCTATGAGATGTGGGGCGACTAGTTTCAAAACAACCTCCTTGATCAATCGAAATATCAACCATTACTGACCCTTTTTTCATTTCTTTAACAATTTTTTTAGATACCAATTTTGGCGCCGACGCTCCCGGAATTAGGACTGCTCCAATAACTAAATCGGCTTCTAAAACGTTTTTTTCAATATTTTCAATTGAAGCATAAAGAACTGTGGCTGAGTTGCCAAAAATATCGCATAAATAACGAATGCGCGCTAAAGATTTATCAAGAATAACAACCTCTGCGCCCATACCAATAGCCACTTTTGCTGAGTTTGTTCCAGATACGCCACCGCCAATAATTACGACTTTGGCGCGTTCGACTCCCGGAACTCCGCCCAATAAAACACCGCGTCCGCCCTGAGATTTTTCAAGAGCTTTTGCGCCAGCTTGAATAGACAACTTGCCAGCTACTTCACTCATTGGAGCTAAGAGTGGTAATGATCTATCATGAGCTGTAACAGTTTCAAAGGCAATCGCTCGGCAACCAGATTTCATCAGAAGTTTGGTAAGGTTTGGCTCGGCTGCAAGATGAAGGTAAGAAAATATGATTTGCTCTTTTTTGATTAAATCACACTCAGATTTTTGCGGTTCTTTAACCTTAAGAATCATCTCTGCTTTTTCATAAACCTCTTCAGCCGAATTGACAATTTTAGCCCCAGAATCTTTGTATTGCTCATCGCTAAAATCAATGGCAACGCCCGCACCTTTTTGAATAATTACTTGGTGACCAGCATTTACTAATTCTCTAACTCCAGAAGGGCTTGAAGCGCAACGATATTCATGATCTTTAATTTCTTTTGGAACTCCAATTAACATATTTTCTCCTTTATTTAGTTGATATATTGGTGATACGAATAATGTTGCTTTCGACAGATGTTAGGCTTGGAAAAAGCTCATATTCAAAGTTAAATTTATTTTTAGCTTCGGCAATTTCGACAGATAAATTTTTGCCTTTTAAAAAGAGGCAATAACCGTCTTTTTTTAAAAATTTTTGACAATATTCTAAAAGTTTGTCAAGTGAAGCTAGGGCTCGCGACATAATACAGTCAAAAATCATGTTATCAAGTTCTTCAAGTTTGGCTTGATGAACAAAAATACGATTTTTTGAAATATTTTTAATACGACGTAAAAAATCAGCTTTGCGAAAAGATTTTTCGATTAAATGAATTTCTTTTAAACCAAGAATCGACATAACAACTCCTGGGAGTCCAGCGCCAGAGCCGAGGTCAGCAAATTTTGCTCGAGGTTCTTTAACATATTGAATCAATTGCGCGCAATCTAAAATATGGCGATGCCAGATTTCGTCGACGGTCGATTTGCCAATAAAATTAAATTTTTGATTTTCTTGCAAAATGCTTAAAACAAACGATTCAAGCAGTCTTTGTTGAGCAATTTCTAGCGGATAAAAATTTTGTATTTGTTTAAAAATTTGGTTTTTTTCAATCTCAATTTGCATTTTAAAATTATTTTTTAGACGAGTTTTTGCTAGATTTTAGAAATTTTTTCGAAATTTTTCGAAATTTTTCGAAATTTTTTTAGATAAATTTTTTCGAATTTGTATTTTTTTTGTTAAAAAATGGGTGCGAAACTCTAGTTACTCAAAAAAAAATTTGCAACAAACAAAATATAGCAAAATAAAACTTAATTAAGTTTTTTTAGACCGCGATTTTAGAGTTATTTAAGGGATTGTATATTAAAATTAAAATCTTAAAAATGGCCGTCCAAAATCCACAAAATATTTATAGTTTGAGTTTCAAATCTCTTCAGATTAATCCTCAAAACCAATCTCTTTTAAAGCAATTTTTAAAGCAAATTAATTTATGAAAATCTCTCCGATTGTTAAAAAAATCCTTTCATATTACGAAAGTGATAATGCTGGAACTAAAGCCAACCTTGCACGTATTTTAATGCATGGGAAATTAGGCGGAACTGGCAAAATGGTTATTTTGCCAGTTGATCAAGGTTTTGAACATGGCCCCGACAGAAGCTTTGCCCTAAATCCAGTAGCTTATAACCCGCATTATCATTTTGAGCTTGCTATTGAAGCTGGGTTAAATGCTTATGCGGCGCCACTCGGTATGATTGAAGCTGGAGCTGACACATTTGCTGGTCAAATTCCAACAATCCTAAAAGTCAACTCATCAAATTCACTTCATAACGGCGGAACCGCTCCACACCAAGCCACAACTGCTTCAATCAAGGATGCTTTGCGTTTAGGTTGCTCGGCAATTGGCTTTACAATTTATCCGGGTTCTGATGCGGCATTCGACATGTTCGAAGAAATTACCGCTTTATCCGAAGAGGCTAAGGATAACGGCTTGGCGGTGGTTGTGTGGTCTTATCCGCGCGGAGGAGATTTATCTAAAATTGGTGAAACTGCCATGGATATTTGTGCATACGCAACTCACATTGCGGCTCTCTTGGGAGCTCATATCATCAAAGTTAAACCTCCAACTCAAGCGCTTGAAAATCTTGAAGCCATCAAAGTTTACGAAAAACTTAAAATTCCTATGAACACTCTTGAAGAAAGAGTCAAGCACGTTATTAAAACCGCTTTTGATGGGCGAAGAATAGTTGTTTTTTCTGGTGGCAACGCCAAAGGTGAGCAAGAAATTTATGACGAAATTCGTCAAATTTATAAAGGTGGTGCAAATGGTTCTATTATAGGACGCAATACTTTCCAAAGACCTAAAGAAGAAGCTCTTAAAATGCTCGAAAACATCATCAAAATATATCAAGGAAAATAATTTTATTGCACAAAAATTACCCTCAATGAATTGCCAAAAATTTGATATCACAATCATCGGAAGCTCATATGCTGGAATGACTTGTGCGCTCGCTCTTGCGCAAATATCACCACAAATTTCTGTTGCTTTAATTGAAAAAGAACAAATTTTTAACAACGCGCGTGCTGAAGACGGAAGGGCCTATGCAATATCCTCTTCATCGCTAAAACTTTTTGATGAATTCTCGATTCTTTCAGAACTCGAAAAAATCTCAGGAAAAATTTCTGATATAAAAATTACCGACTATAAATCACCCTTTGTCCTTGATTTTATTGGAGCCGAGTTTGATAAAAAAAATCAGCAATTCGGTTTAATTATTGAAAATCATTTTATCTTCGAAGCATTAAAAAATCGCATCTCTAACCAAAAAAATATTCAGATTTTTTGTCCAAATTTTTATCAAGAAATTGAATTTTCAAAATCTCCATCCATAAAATTAGACAATGGTTTAATAATTCAGTCCAAATTAATTATTGCCTGCGATGGCAGATTTTCTAAGATTAGACAGTTATATAAAATTCCTACAACGATCAAAAATTATAACCAAACCGCCATTGTTTTTAAAATTCACCACCAAATTTCTCATAATCAGGTTGCTTATGAAAGATTTTTACCAAGTGGACCATTGGCAATTTTGCCCCTTCAAGATTCTAATCAATCTTCGATCGTTTGGATTGTCAACGATAGCATTGCTTCAACATTGCTTGGTTTAGATGATGAAAATTTTTTGCAACAATTGCATAAAAAAATGGAGAATTGTCTTGGTAAATGTGAAATTATTTCTCGTAAATTTTCTTATCCTTTAACAATGGTTTTGGCCGATAAGTTTTATCACCAAAAGTTGTTGTTAGTAGGTGATTCAGCGTGCGGTGTCCATCCGATCGCTGGCCAAGGTTTTAATTTGGCTATCGCAAATATTGTCATTTTACGAAACCTGATCTCGCAATACATTTTAAGTGGGCTTGATTTTTGTTCCGATGAATTGATCAAAAAATACAATTCCAAGGCGCGCGCCAATTCCAAAAAAATGGTGATTGCGACTGATGTTTTGAATTCAATTTTTGAAAATTCTAATTTATCACTTTTTGGTTTACGTAATTTGGGCTTGGGCATTATAAATTCTGTGCCAAGTATTAAAAAATTCTTTATTAAAAGCGCTGGAGGCATTGAATGAAGGGGGCTGGTAAGGTGTTGATAATTTTTTATCAAGCTTTGTCGACCATAATTTTGCCAATTTTGTTTTTGTATATTTTGTGGCGCAAAATAAAATCCAAAGAGTCTTCAACGCGCTACCTTGAAAGATTTGCAATTACTTCACAAATTCCACCACAAAATTGTAAATTATTGTGGGTTCACGCTGTGAGCGTTGGCGAGTCCAATTCGGCTTGGGTTTTAATCGAAGAATTACTCAATTTTTCTGAAAATATTAAAATCTTATTTACCTCGACCTCGATAACTTCGGCGCAAATTATTCATCAAAAAATTACCACCAATCCAATTTTCGAAAATCGCATTATTCATCAATTTTTACCTGTTGATAGCTATTTTATTGTAAAAAAATTTTTGAACCATTGGCGTCCGCGAGCTTGCATTTTTATTGAGTCAGAAATTTGGCCAAACTTTATATATTGTGCACGACAAAAAGCTATTTTAAGCTTTTTGATTAATGCAAGAATATCAGAAAAATCTCTAGCAAAGTGGCAAAAATTAAAGAAAATCGGATTCAATATTTTTGACTTTTTTTCACTAATATTTTCTCAAAGTCTCGTTGATAAAAATAATCTTGAAACCCTCACTCAAAATAGCGTTTTTTTTGAAGGAAATCTTAAATCCCAAAACGCTAAAATTGCTGTCGACTTTGAAGAATTAGCTACTATTAAAAATCAGATTGGCAATCGCAAAATATGGCTTTGCTCCTCAACCCACCAAGGCGAAGAGTCAATAATTATTGAAACTCACCACAAGCTAAAACAACATTTTGTGGATTTAATTACCATAATAATTTTACGCCATCCGACACGATCTGAAGAGGTTTCTAAGCTTTTAGTTGGAAAAAATTATGGATTACGCTCCAAAAATGATTTAATTCAAAAAACTACCGAATTTTATGTGGTTGATACTCTTGGCGAGTTGGGAGTTTTTTATTCTCTAACCAATTTTATATTTTTGGGTGGTTCATTAATGCCGATCGGAGGGCATAATCCGATTGAGGCCATGCAATTTAATTGCGCAGTTATTTCGGGTCAATTTTATCAAAATAATTTTGAACTATATGAAAATTTACGCTCTCAACAGGCTTGTATTGTAGTACGCAATCACAATGATTTATTTGATAGTGTAAAAAATTTTCTGAGTGATGAAAGTAAAGTTAATTTTTATAATTTTAACGCTCAAAAATATTTATCTAACAAGCAAAGCACCGCCAAACATATAGTTGAAGCCTTGGACAGAATTTTGCTCTTAAAAATTTGAAATCAAAAAATAAAACTTATATCTCATCATCGGCAATATTTGAATTACTTATAATTGTCGGCGATGATTTCGTGAATGCGCGAAATGGTGCGCGCGAAATATGGGGCGTATTGGGTAATTTCTTCAAGTTTTTTTAAATTATTTTTTGCCAAAAATATAATCATAATTTTTTGTTCATAAGCCTCGTCAATAAAGAGCGTAAAGCGTCGAATTTCGTTGATATTATCTGGGCTAAATTGCGGTATTTTTTTTAAAAATATTGTCTGATATTTTTTACAAATTGCGCGATAATCGGCCGACGAATAATTTTCTAAAAATAATTCCTCAAAATCAAAAACCGCGATATTTTTATATGATTTCTTGATTTTAATTTCTCGTCCCCAAACCTTTATTTTGGCTATTTTGCGTGGTATATCTTTAACAAGTTGTTGTAAAATTTCATTGAAAATTTGGCGATTTTTAGAATTCGAAACAAAATATTTTTTGGTAATTTTGGTGCGATTAAAGAGCCGATAATCAGTGTTAGAATCAAGGTTCAAAACCTCAATATTTTTAAGCAAAATATCATTGACAAATTTAAGAAATAAATCGCGCTGAAGACCATTTGGATAAAGCTCAAGCGGGTGTATGTTAGAGGTAATTATTACGATAATTTTGTGATGAAAAAAATATTCAAAAATTCTTGCTAACAACATGGCATCAGCGACATCAACTACTTGAAATTCGTCAAAGCAAATAATTTTTAAGATTTTTTTTTGGGAGTTTAGAATAATTCTTCTTAAAGCTTCATGTAGTTCATCGGGATATTTTTTGTGATGTTGACGAATTTCATGAAGTTTTTCGTGAATTTGCGTCATAAAAGCGTTGAAATGAAAGTAATTTTTGGGCACAAAATGGATTTGTTCGTAGAAATTTTTCATTAACATGGTTTTGCCTCGACCAACGCCACCATAAACATAAAAACCATGAAATAAATGATCGCGACTTTCAAATTTAAAAAACTTTGCGACGTGCTCTAAAAATTGATTAGAAGATTGATTTTCTAAAATTTTTTTAAGTAGATTATCGAGTTTGTTTTTTACCGCTATTTGAGGGCTATCCAGTTGCATTTAGAGGCTAGATTTTGGGATTATGAAATTTAAAAATTTAAATTGATAAATATGGATTTCGTAAATAAAATTGTCTTAAATAATTTACAAAAGTTATCAATCTGAATGGCCAATATTTTATTTTTAAACTTTACAAAGTCATCAGGTTTGTGCGCGCGTTTCTTTGAATAAAATTTCAAATCCATGAATGTTATTAAATTCGATATTTTGTCGGTGCTAATTTTTTTGCCTCTAATTTCGGCATTTTTATTGATGTTTTTCAACAAACAAAAAAATAGTTTTTATTTCGGCTTGGGCTGTTTTGTTGGAGTTGCAAATTTTATTTTATCGATAGCGCTAATGACTTCTTATAATTGGCGTGAGGGCGGTTATCAGTTTCAACAAATCTTTAAAATTTTTAGCGAAATTGACATAAAATATTTTGTTGGAGTTGATGGTTTGGCCGTTACCATGATTTTTTTAACCGCGCTACTAACGCCAATTTGTTATATTGTTTCCTACAAATCAATAACTGATCGTGTCAAAGAATTTGTCATTGCTTTTTTAGTTATCGAATCATTAGTAATTGGCTCATTTGCCTCGCTTGATTTATTGTTTTTCTACATTTTTTTTGAAGCCACATTAATTCCAATGTTTTTAGTAATTGGAATTTGGGGCGGAGAAAATCGCATTTATGCTTCTTATAAGTTTTTTATATACACCTTAGCCGGCTCGGTATTTTTCTTGATCGGTATAATTTTGCTTTATCTATACACCAAAACCACCGACATCATAGTTTTGACTTCAATTTGTAAGAACTATTTTCCAATCAATTTTCAAGTATTATTTTTTGCATTATTTTTTGCTTCTTTTGCCGTCAAAGTGCCGATGTTTCCATTCCACACATGGCTTCCAGATGCTCACGTTCAAGCCCCAACCGCTGGTTCGGTTATATTAGCTGGTATTTTAATCAAGTTAGGTGCTTTTGGATTTATCCGCTATTCATTGCCACTATTTCCACTCGCATCGCAATATTTTTCGGGACTAATATTCACTCTTAGTCTAATCGCTATAATTTACGGCTCATTCGTTGCCCTAATGCAAGAAGATATGAAAAAAATGATAGCTTATTCGTCGGTAGCGCATATGGGTTTTGTAACCATTGGAATTTTCAGTTTTACACATCAAGGAATCGAGGGCGCTATAATGCAAATGAT
>VGDJ01000039.1 GCA_016869775.1 Alphaproteobacteria bacterium | reverse complement strand
ATTGCCCACGATTGTAAGGTTGGCAATCATATAATTCTTGCCAATAATGCCACTTTAGCCGGTCATGTCGAAGTCGGTGATCATGTGGTTATCGGCGGTTTATCGGCTATACATCAATTTGTTAGAATCGGTAGTTACGCCATGATTGGCGGTATGTCTGGAGTTGAAAGCGATGTTATTCCTTTTGGTTTGGTTATGGGCGAGCGAGCATCCTTAGCTGGGCTAAATCTAGTTGGTATGAAGCGCAACAACATCTCGCGCGATGAAATTCATGCTTTACGAAATTTTTATAAATTAGTTTTTGGAGAAAATATTAGTGAAAATTTTGTTGAAAGATCATCTAAAATCGCCCAAGAATTTCCAAATAATTCAACCGTCAAAGAGGTAATAAATTTTATTAATTCCGAAACCTCGCGATCTTTTTGCCAACCAAAAAATTAATATGTTATGTTGCGCGAAATATGCCTAGACATTGAAACTACCGGTCTCGACCCCAAAGATGGACACAAAATCATAGAAATTGCTTGTGTTGAGCTTGTTAATAAAGTTAAAACCGGCAAATTTTTCCACAGCTTTGTTAATCCTAGACGTGAAGTTCCGCAAGATGCTTTTAAAATCCACGGCATTTCTACAGAATTTTTGAAAGATAAGCCAATTTTTGATTTGGTAGTTGATAAATTCTTAGCTTTTATCGGCGATGATATCTTGGTTATTCACAATGCGCCATTTGATACTAAATTTTTGAATTTTGAACTTAATATCTTGGGACGCAAAACCCTTGATATGTCTAGGGTTGTCGACAGTTTGGTTATTGCGCGCAAAAAATTCCCTGGAGCGCAAAATTCGCTCGATGCTTTATGTAAAAGATTCAATATTGATTTATCTAAGCGTGATAAGCACGGTGCGCTTATTGATACTGAATTATTGTGCGATATTTATATTGAATTAATGGGCGGTGCTCAAGGGGGTTTCGGTTTTGAGCCAATCAAAAAAGTACCGCAAAAAAACCCCATTTACAATGAAGTTTTGATTCAAAAAAACACTAAGCCAATAGTTCCTTCGCGTCATTTTGAAATCACGCCAGAAGAGCAAAATAATCATCGCGAATTTATAACCAAAAATTTTAAAACCAATTTTTGGTATAATTAATTAAATATAAGTTTTAACACCACTCTAAACCCTAAAACACCTTAATGAAATATCTCAAAACCCTATCGAACGTTTTGGCGTTTGATATTCAAAATTTTAAATTTTGCGCAGTTCTAATTTTCGTTTGTGGCATTCTTTTTGCGATTTCTTATCGACAAAATTGTGACAATTTCTTGAGCTTATTTATCATAATTTTTGGCGCTTTATTAATTTTTTATTCTTTAGATTATTTTAGCGTTAGAGCTTATATTTATGGCGCGCAATTAGTGTTTTTATTAGGCATTTTTTATGTAATATTTTACCATGAGAATTTTTTACAAAATGCTTATTTTCATCAAAAATTATATGTCGAAGCGCGTGGAAAAATCATCGAGACAAGATTTTTTTCAAATCCACAAAATCATAAACAGGGCGTTAATTTGAAAATTCGAATTTCGGATTTATCCAAGCTTGAATTCAATCAAAATAAAATCAGCAAACCTCAACAAAAAACACTCACTAAAAAAATTAAAAAAACTCGGCTAAAAAAAGCTCCGAGGCGTCACAAAAAATCTTCTTCAAAAAAATTCTCTAAGCCCAAAAAAACTAAGAAAGAGATGGCTTTGGCGCGAAGAATTTATAAAAAATTCATTAATGTATCAAACTATCAAGAGCTCGATCGCAAATTTCTTGATACCAAAAACAATATTTATTTTGATGATTGGCTCGAAGTCGATGGAAAGAAAATTTTAAAACATTTTCCGCGCGTTTTATCGCTAAGTTTTTCAAAAAATAATTTAAATTCTTATGCTTTTGCCATAAATGACGAAATTGCCTTTAAAGCTCTTATAAATCCAGTCGATAAGCCAGATTTTATTCAAAATTTTAACCCTGAACCCGATGCTTTTGCAAAAAATATCGATGGCTTTGGATATATAATTTCCAATCCAAATTTAATCGCCAAATCGGTTATTAGCGATTTTGATTCGTGGTTTTTGAATTGGCGCGAGATAATTCGTTATAAAATATATCGGCACCTTTCTAGTGATGAAGCCTCGGTAGCTCTAGCTCTTTTGATTGGCGAGCAAAATAATATTAGTAAAAATTTACTTGCCGCGATTCGTAACACAGGATTGTCACACTTATTATCAATTTCGGGTTTCCACTTGTCGTTGGCCTGTGCGATATTTTTTATTGGATTCAGAGCTTTTCTGGCGCGGTTTGAAATTTTGGCGCTAAAATTTGATATAAAAAAAATCTCCGCCGTTTTGGCAATTTTGGCAAGTTTTTTATATTTTAAGATTGCCAATGGGCCAATACCAGCTCAGCGCGCTTTGATAGTGGTTTGGATGGCAATGATAAGTTTGATAATTGATAGAAGATTTGACGCTTTGCGGGCATTGTTTTTGGCGTTATTTTTACTCACCATAATCAATCCATACAATTTGCATCAAGTGAGTTTTCAACTGTCGTTTATGGGCGTTCTAATTACGCTTTGCTATGCATCGAGTTGGCGTTTGGCGTTATTTCCTCATCTGAATTTGCCCGCTGAGGATAAATTTATCACCGGAATTTTATCCACTTCAAAACAATATCTTTTAGATATTTTTATCATCACCGCGATTATTCAAATTGCCTGCCTTCCAATTTTAATGAACAGCTTCCAATCTTTCAGCCCAATAGCTTTTTTGGCTAATTTAATTGCCATTCCATTGGTAAGTTTTTTTATTATGCCTTGTGCATTTTTGGCGTTAATTTTAATGATTTTTGGCCTCGAAAAATTGCCATTATTGCCATTAGAAAAATTGATAGAAATTTTTATTGCCTGCGTAAATTTTTTTATAAAATTTCCATATTCATCAATTGCCACTCCTTATCTATCAAGCTTTAGTGCTTTAATATGTATTTTGATGGTGATATTTTTTTGCTTGAGTAAAAAATTAATTTTGCGATGGATGGCCGTATTTTTATTTGTCTTAGCAATATTTTTTGGAATAAAAAATTATTCGCCTAGCTTGATCTTTGAAAAAGATCAAAAATTTTATGCGATTTTTGATCAAAAAAATTTATTTTTTTCTAAAAAAGTAAAGCAAACAAAGCAAATTAAAAACTGGCTTAAAGCTTTTGGCGACAAAGACATTCGAGTTATTCAAAAGTGCAATAAAATTTTATTAAATAACGCGCGTGATTGTCAAAAATGTTATAAAAATTATTGTGAAATATTTTTTAAAGATCGAAAGATTTTGGTTTTAACCAATCGTTTAAAAATCACTAAAATTTGTCAAAAAATTCAAAGTCAAAAATTTTATGCAATCGTCAATCTTACCAAAAAATATCAGCTTCCAGAATGCATTAATAAAATTTCTAGCGAGACTAAAATTATTGATAATTTTGATTTTTTGGAACAAAAAACAATTTTTGTCGATTAAAGACTAATGTTCAAATACAAATGGATCTTGTGCTTTATTGATGGCGCCAAAGTTTTCTAAAACATCATGGACTCTCAAATAATCAACTTTTTTGTGAGCTAAATATTGCGATATGATCAAAGTTTTTTGGGCTCGATCAAGATTGGGTTGGTTAGGGATTTTAAGGTAATCCAAAAAACTTTTTTTAGAGTGTCCAACATAAATTTTTAAGCCCAAATGTCGATAAGCTTCGATATTTTTTAAGATACGAATTGATTGCTTGGGGTCTTTGGAGAAGCCAATCCCGGGGTCAAATATTAATTGCGATTTTTTAATATTGTTGGCTTCTAAAAATGCGATTTTTTGTTGCGCCCATTGTGAAATTTGCTCAAAAACATTTAGTTCGCGATTGATGATAATATTGGGATCAGCGTGAATTGCCAAATTGTGCATTAATATGGCTTTAAGATTTTTTGTTGCCACGAAGTCGATAATTTTTTCGTCAATTAATCCACTCACATCGTTGATAAAATTTATGCCAAGAGAGTATGCAAAAACAAGGGTCTCAAAGTGGTAAGTGTCTATGCTGATTTCGATGTTTTTGTGTTGAGAGTGGTTAAATTTTTTTATTTCATCGACAATTTTTGGCAAAATTTTTTCAAGGCGAAAAATTTCTTGAGAAGCGGTCAAAACTTGAGCATTGGGTCGAGTTGATTCGGCGCCAACATCAATAATGTCTGCGCCATCTATAAGCATTTTTTGGAGATGGGTGAGGGCAAAATTTTGTTGATTAAACTTCCCGCCATCAGAAAATGAATCAGGAGTTAGATTCAGAATGCCAACAATTTTAGGTTTATTGAATGATTTTGAATTCGACAATTTTTCGAAACTTACCATTTTTTTTCGAATTTTTTACGCAAAATTATAGCACTCAGGTTGAGTGTAATCAAAAAAGCTAGTAGAATTATTATCGCTCCCGAAGTTTTTTCGACAAAGCCCGTTTCGGGGAGATCGGACCATAAATAAATTTGTACAGCTAATGCCGAAGAGGGATCGCTAAAATTCTGTGGAACATCGGCAATGAAAGCGACCATGCCTATCATTAAAAGTGGCGCGGTTTCGCCAAGTGCGCGCGAGATTGCCAAAATTGTTCCCGTCATAATCCCAGGGACTGATAAAGGCAAAAGGTGATGCCAAATCAATTGCATTTTTGAGGCGCCAATTGCTAATGCTCCATCGCGAATCGAATTGGGTATTGAGCGGATGGTATTGCGAGTCGCGATAATAATTACCGGCAAAACCAACATAAATAATGTTAGTCCGCCAACTAAACTTGATGAGCGTGGCAAGTGAAGAGTTTGTAGATAAACGGTTAGACCCAATAATCCGTAAATAATTGATGGAATGCCGGCTAAATTGTTGATGCTGACTTCGATAATGTCGGTAAGTCGGTTTTTTGGGGCAAATTCTTCGAGGTAAAATGCGCACATAACCGCAATCGGAAAAGCGCATGCCAAAAAAACCAACATCACCAATAATGAGCCAACAAAGCTGGCGCGAATTCCGGCAATTTCGGGCTCGCGTGAATCACCAAATTTAAAAAAATCCCAATTGAAAAAAGTTTTAATGCGATTTTGTTCGATCAAAGTTTTTATGATATTAAGTTGAGTTTGGTTCAAACTTTCGTGATGATTATGCTTAACAAACATATCAACTCGTGAGCTGGCGGATAGCCAATAATGTTTTGCTGGCTGTTTGGTAATTTGTTTTTTAAGTTCAAGATTGGCAACCTTGCTAACAATTTGATAAAGTGAATTGAGGTCTTCGAGCGATGATAGTTGCGGATTTAGCTTTTTTAGAGCATCTTTAATGGCGGGTCGTAAATCTTGATTGTTGGTAATTAATTCGGGATTTATTTCAAGAGCAATTTTGGTGCGTAAAAAAGCCCCGTAGCCCTTGAAAATAATCATGGATAATAAAAAAACTAAAAAACTAATTGAAAAACCAATTGAGATTTTGCCAAACAAAACAAATCTTTTTTCGCTTTTATGGCGCTTTTTTAGGTTCGAGATTAAAATTTTAGACATTATCTACGAAATTTTAAGATTGTTAGCGAAGCATTATTATGGAGGTTTTGCAAGGCATATGTTAGGGATTTTTTTTAAAAGTAAAACTCGAAATTTAATTGTTATTTTGAATATTTTTGGCAAGCATGGCTTTGATGAAGCCCTCAATTTCGCCATCTAAAACCGCTTGGATATTGCCAGTTTCGAAGTTGGTGCGCAAATCTTTTACTAATTGATAAGGATGTAAAACATAAGAACGAATTTGGTGGCCGAAGCTATTATCGCTCTTGGCATTTTCTTGCGATTCTTGATCTTGTCTTTTTTTGTTCATTTCAATTTCATAGAGTTTTGATTTGAGCATTTTCATGGCTTCGGCGCGATTACGAATCTGCGAGCGATCACTTTGACATTGAACGGCGATATTAGTTGGTAAGTGAGTGATGCGAACCGCCGAGTCGGTTTTGTTGACATGTTGCCCTCCAGCGCCAGAGGCTCGAAAGGTGTCGATACGCAAATCTTTTTCTTGAATATCGATATTTATTTCGTCGTCAATTTCGGGATAAGCCCACACCGAAGCAAAGCTAGTTTGTCTTTTACCGTTGGAATTAAAGGGTGAAATGCGTACCAAGCGATGAATACCGATTTCATTTTTGAGCCAACCATAAGCGAATTGACCAGAAATTTTTAGAATTGCCGAGCGAATTCCTGCTTCTTCGCCATCAAGAATATCGATAATTTCGGCTTTAAAACCACGAATATTGGCGAATCTTTCATACATGCGAAGAAGCATTAAAGCAAAATCACAAGAATCAGTTCCACCAGCCCCAGCGTTGATGTCAACAAAACAATTATTGTGATCATTTTCAGCGCTAAAAAGACATTCAATTTCAAAATTGGCAACTTTTTTTGCGAGATCGGACAGGTTGTTGTTAATATCTATCAACAAATGTGAATCATTTTCATTTTCTGCTAACTCTAAATAACTTTCGGCATCTTTTAGAGATAAGCTGAGATTTTTATAGTTATTGAGCTGGTTTTCGAGAAGAGATTTTTCCTTTAAAATTTTTTGGGCGCGATCTTTATCATTCCAGAGGGCCGAATCTTCAATTGTTTGATTAATTTCGTTGAGGCGATGTTCAATCTTGATTGGGTCAAAGACACCTCTCAATTATCGCGAGAGAGTTGCGAATGGTTTTGATTAGTTCTTTTGTTTCGAAGCTCATTATAAATAAATTTCTGAGGTTGTTTGGGTGACTTTTTTTGCTGAAGAGTCGAGTAATAATGAATTTACAAAAACTCGATTACTATCTTTGCATTTTTTAACGCCTTTTAGCATATAGCCATCAGTAACGCCGGCGCAAGCAAATATGACATCACCTTTAGCCATGTCCTTGGCAGTATATTTTTTATTCAAATCTTTGATGCCCATTTTTTTGGCTCTTTCGATTTGTTTGGTATTGTTATGAAAAATCAATCTTCCCATCATCTGACCACCAATAACGCGAAGCGCGGCTGCGGCTAAAACCCCTTCGGGAGCACCACCGGTGCCCATATAGGCATCGATTTTGGTATGACCAGAAGTGCAAGCAATGACTCCGGCCACATCGCCATCGCCAATAAGTCTTACTCGCGAACCAGCTTCACGGACTTTGGCGATAAGCTCTGCATGGCGCGGACGATCAAGTATCATAATTGTAAGCTCATCAAGGCTAACTTTTTTTGCTTTAGCCAGATTTTGCAAATTTTTTTTAGGAGAATTATCGAGATCGACGATATTTTCGGGTAAGCCAGCGCCAACCGCAATTTTTTCCATATAAACATCGGGAGCGTGCAAAAATCCGCCTTTATTAGCAAAGGCAATAACCGCCAATGAAGATTCTCCAGCATTGGCACAGATTGTTGTGCCTTCAAGTGGGTCAAGAGCGATATCAACTTCAAGTCCACCTTTACCAACCTTTTCACCAATATAAAGCATTGGCGCTTCATCTCTTTCGCCCTCGCCAATAACAACCGTGCCCGAAATATCCATTTTGTTAAGATTGTGACGCATCGAAACCACCGCCTCATGATCAGCGGATTTGTTATCGCCCTTACCAATCCAATCATAACAAGCAATTGAGGCTTTTTCGACAACATTTATAATTTGGGATGATAGAGAGGTCAGCATAATTTAGCGTAAAAGTGAATAATTTGAAAATTTCGGGGTTTTTGTTAGGTGTTTGACTTAGAGTTATATTTAGTGAATGAAATTTATTAAGGTTTCAAACTTTTAAAAATTTGCTGTGATATTTTGAGATTTATTAGGGTAATTGGGGTTTAAGGTTGTGGTGAAGTAGTGTTTTATAATAATTAGCTAGAAAGTTTTTGTTCTTTGAATTCAACGTGTTTGCGAACAATCGGATCATATTTGTTGAAAGCCATTTTTTCAGTTTTTTGTTTTGGGTTACGACGCGCTAGATAATAGAAGCCTGTTCCAGCAGAGCTTACCATTTTAAACAAAATTGAACTTCTTTTAGCTTTTGAAGCTTTAGGTTTACCAGCCATATTTATCCTTGAAATTTTATGATTATTATTTTTTGATTTGCAATTTCGTCGTTCAAGACCTTACTGCAGATGAGTTTAAAAAACTTTTGCGGTCATTTTCAAGATTCAAAGTCGTTAGTCAAGTCAATTGTTTTGCCGATGTTTCAAAATCTGATGTTCGGGGGTTTTTTATTATCTTGCCAAATAAAGATTTGAAAAATAAAAATAATTTAACACTATCAAGCTCAATAAATCTCCTAAATATCAAATCAATTTTTAAAAAAATGAGTAACAATAAAATTAAAAAAGCATTTTCGTTGGTTGAAATTTCAATTGTCGTTTTAATCATCGGCCTGCTTGTAGCGGGGATTTCAAAAGCTTCTGATATGATTTTTGATGCAGAAATAAAAGCTTTGAGATCTTTAACAAAGGGTTCAAGGGTTAACAGGATACCAAACCTTGTTTTATGGCTAGAGACCACAAGCGAAGAATCTATGAATTCTTCTGAGAGAGTTGATGGAGGTAATGTTAGTTATTGGAGCGATATAAATCCTCAAGCGACATCTAAAATTATTTTCAAAAATTTCAAAAGTAATACTAACGTTAAGTATGTTGAGGCTGGAATTAATGGAAATAACATTCCATTGTTATCTCCAAATGCGTTAGATAATGCTAATGATTATTTTGTTTCAACTACAATGGCATCAACCTATTCAGCTACATCTCCCAATAATCTTTCAGCATCATCACTTTCTTCTTATAACTCAAATTCATTGTTCCCTAATACCGATCTAACGATATTTGTTGTGGTTGCTCCTCACGCCTCTGCCGATATATTTTCGTTCTGTACCTATACTTCAAATGCCTGCGATGTTGGAAAAACAATAAAATTAGGATCAAGTTCTAATAAAATCCAATTTACAATGCTAAGTGGAACTTCAACAAACGCTACTGCTCTTGAAACTGCAGCTCAGACGGCCCCTTATGTAATTGTCTCTGCCATAAGAGATAAAACTGGTGGTTCTAAGATTTTTGTAAATGGCACAAATAAAGTTTCCGAAACAACTACCAATACGAATGCAACCATGACTTCTTATGATGGAATATTCAGGGTTGGTCCAGCAAAAGTTTTTGAAGTGATTGCATTTTCATCGAGATTAACCGATGTTGAGCGTTATGCAGTTGAGGAATATCTTGGCAAAAAATACTCTATCACTACTGCAAAAACCACTTTCTAATCTTTCATTTCTTGGC